>NZ_JBFRCK010000009.1:0-232718 GCF_040965775.1 Paraburkholderia sp. BR10954 | reverse complement strand
CTGTGCTGGTCGATCTGATCGACCAGCACGCCGTCGAACTCGACGATCCGCGCAACCTCGCCCGGCGCGTCGCCGCCGCTCAGCCCGATCTGCTGACGGTTGACGCTGAGCAGCTTGGTCGCGTCGCCACGGCAGATCAGCGACAGGCTCAACGGCTCGCCGTCGACCCACTCCTGCAGCACCGGATTGCGCGCCGCGGCCGCGCGCGCCTCGTACTCGGCGCAGGCATCGGCGAAGCGCTCGTAGACGATCGTGTCGAGGCCGCCCGCGCCGTCGTCCGGTTTGACGACCCAGCGGCCGCCGTGCTGCGCGGCTGGGTCGCCGGGTTCGAGCGCCGGCGTCGTCGCAATGCCATGCGCGGCAAGACATGCCGCGGTCGCGCTCTTGCTCGACGCGACGCGGATCGCTTCCTTCGCGCAGCCGAGCCACCGGGCGGTGCCGACCGCATCGTGAAAGCGCAGCAGCAGGCCGTCGCATTCCGGCGCGACGACCCACGCGTAGTCGTGCTCGCGCGCCACGCGCGCGACGAACGCCGTCATCGATTCGCCGGGCGCGGCCATACAATGAGCGTCGCCCGGCGCTGGTGTTTCGAAGCGCGAGGTCGCGAACCTGACCTGCACGCCGTCCAGTTCACGCAGAGCAGCGACCAGCGCGTCGCGCATCACGCGTCCTTCGACGATCAGCGCGCTCAAATCGGCAAGACTGCCTGTGCCGGCGAGCGCGGGGTCGATGCCGCCGCCGGTGAGATACTCATAAACAAAGATCTTGGTCAAAGGAAAGCGCCCCTCTATGCAGGTGATACCTGTTCTCGATCTGCTCGACGGCCAGGTCGTCCGCGCGGTACGCGGCGAGCGGAGCGCCTATCGGCCCATCCAGTCCCGCCTCGTCGCGACGAGCGACCCACTTGCTACCGCCCGCGCGCTACTCGAAGCCAGCGGCGCGCGCACGCTCTATATCGCCGATCTCGGCGCCATCCTGCAGCGCGGCGCGCATGCTTCGACGCTCGCCGCGTTGCGCGCCGCGCTGCCCGGCATCGAACTGTGGCTCGACGCGGGCTTCGCGGACTACGCATCGATGCGCGCGCTGTTCGAGCGCATCGACGCTGCTGTTGATCAACCCGACCGCCGTGCTGCCAATTCCAACCTCGCCAACCTCGCGACCGTCGTGCCTGTCTTCGGCTCGGAGACGCTTCGCGAAATCCATGCCGTGCACGCGGCGCAGCGCGCCGGCCTCGCGCCGATCCTGTCGCTCGATCATCGCGCCGGCGAACTGCTCGCCGCGACCGCGCTCGATTGCTCGTCGGCATGGTGGCCGTCGCGCGTGATCGCGATGACGCTCGACCAGGTCGGCAGCTACGCCGGCCCCGACCTCGCGACATTCGAGCGCCTGCGCGCGCAAGCCGCCGCGCACACCACGCTGATCGGCGCGGGCGGCATCCGCAATCAGGCCGATCTGGCCGCCGCGGCGGCCACCGGCGCAAGCGCCTGGCTGGTGGCGTCCGCGCTGCACGACCGGCAGATCGACTGCCCGCCTTCCGATTCAGCGTAGGCCTTCCATACAATTTCCATGCCACGCGTTCTGACAGCGCTGTCTGTAAACGCAACACAAGCCGGACAGTTTGCGTGTGACACTCTGCTCCAGAACGGCACACATTTTGTATGGCGCAGCGGGCCCTTGAACCCGCGCGCCGACGCACGATCGGGCACGCTTGCCGCCGGTACTTCGCGCAGGTCGATCCGCTGAATGCAAAGCGGCATGACCGTAAGCGCGGCCCGCTTCGGCGCGGCGCCCGCCCGCCGATGCGTCGTCCAAAGATCGGCATGGAGCTTGCTAAACCTGGCCCATGCATAGTCCCGCCACCGATCCATCGACCCCTAGCCCGAGCGCAACGCGCGCCGCTACGCTCACACGCGACTGGATCTGTCCGTTCTGCCCATTGCTGTGCGACGACCTGGTCGCCGCTTCCCACGACGACGGCACGCTCGAAGTACCGGACACCGAATGTTCGCGGCTCGCTCACGCACTCGCGCAGTACGTCGTGGCGGATGCGCAATGCGGATGCGTGGTCGATGGCAACGAAGTTGACATGGATACAGCGCTGGCGAGCGCCGCACAGTTGCTCGCGAACGCGCGCCGCCCGCTATTCGGCGGCCTCGCCACCGACGTCGCCGGCACCCGCGCGCTGTATCCGCTTGCCGCCTCCTGCGGCGCGATCCTCGATCATCTGCACGGCGATGCGCTGACGCCCGCGACGCTCGCGCTGCAGGATCGCGGCGCGTTCTTCACGACGCTCTCCGAAGTGCGCGCGCGCGCCGACTTGCTGGTGTTCTTCGGCTGTCAGCCGTCGCGGCGCTACCCGCGCTTCTTCACGCGCGCGCTGGCGGACACCGAGCTCGCGCGCGAACTGGTCTTCGTCGGCTGCGAAGCGGACCCGGCGGCGGCCGGCTTCGCGCAAACGCGTAGCGACTCGCTGCTGCGCGACGCCGATCCCTATGACACGCTTGCGCTGTGGTCGGCGCTCGCCGAAGGACGCGACGCGGCCGCGCTAAGCCACGGCGATGGCACCCAGGCGAACGTGGCAACCGCGCTCGCGTCACTTCAGGCACGCATCGCCAGCGCGCGTTACACGGTGGTCGTCTATGAACCGGCCGCACTGCCCGCGCCGCACGCGGCGCTGCTGATCGAAGCGCTGAACCGGATCGTGAAGGCCGTGAATTGCACGACGCGCGCGGCATGTGTCGCACTCGGCGGTGACGATGGCGCGTTGACGGTCAATCAGACCGTCACGTGGCTGTCAGGCTTGCCGCTGCGCACGCGCGTGTCGATGCCGGCGCGCGTCACCGGCGCCGCGCCGCTCGATCACGATCCGTACCGCTATCGGACGGCGCGGCTGCTCGCCGAACGCGAGGTCGACGCGCTGCTGTGGATCGCGGGCTTCGCGCCGCACGCGTGGCCCGCGTCGCTCGATCCCGCGCTTGCGCTGATCGTGCTCGGTCATCCGGCGCTCGCGGCTGCCGCCAGCGCACGCGGCGCGAACACCGTGTTCGTGCCGGTCGCGACACCGGGCATCGATAGCGGCGGGCATCTGTTTCGCGTCGACGGTACCGTCGTGATGCCGCTCACCGCCGCGCGTGGGGTGGCGCTGGAAACGGTTGCGTCGATTGCCGCGCGGTTGAACGAACGACTGAACGAACGACTGAATCCGCGCGAGGATCAGCCATGACTCTCGTTCGGCTTAAGGGCGGCACGCTGTTCGACCCGATCAACAACGTCAACGGCGAGCGCCGCGATCTGACGTTTCGCGACGGCCGAATCGTCGATGTTCCCTCCACCACACCCGTCGATCGTGAATACGACGCGACCGGCATGATCGTGATGGCGGGCGGCATCGATCTGCATTCGCATATCGGCGGCGGCAAGACCAATCTGTCGCGCCTGCTGCTGCCCGAGGACCATCGCGCCGACGGGCGGGGCGCCCATGCGCCTCGCGAGGCCGCCTACGAAGCCGCGCGCGACGACAGCGGCCGCTACCTGCGTCTGCCTTCGTGCGGCGTCTGCGCGCCGGGCACGCTCGCGACCGGCTACCGCTACGCTGAAATGGGCTACACGGCCGCGTTCGAACCGGCGATGATGCCGTCGAACGCGCGCCACACGCACCTCGAAATGGGCGACACGCCGATCATCGATCACGGCGCGTACGTGATGCTCGGCAACGACGAACTGTTCCTGCAAATGCTCGCCGCACGCGACGACTTCGAACGTCTGCGCGACTACGTCGGCTGGACCATCGACGCGAGCAAGGCGCTCGGCGTCAAGGTGGTGAACCCCGGCGGCATCTCCGCGTTCAAGTTCAACCAGCGCTCGCTCAACGTCGACGAACCGCACGCGCACTACGGCATCACGCCACGCGACGTGCTGCGCACGCTGACCCGCGCGCTGACCGAACTGCGCGTGCCGCATCCGCTGCACGTGCATACGAGCAACCTCGGCGTGCCCGGCAACCTCGCATCGACGATCGCGACGATGGACGCCGCCGACGGCCTGCCGATCCATCTGACGCATATCCAGTTTCACAGCTACGGTACCGAGGGCTCGCGCAAGTTCTCGTCGGGCGCGCGGCAGATTGCCGAGGCCGTGAACGCGCGGCCGAACGTGTCGATCGACGTCGGCCAGATCATCTTCGGACAGACCGTCACGGCCTCCGGTGACACGATGATGCAGTTCCGCAACGCGCCGCTCGCGCGGCCGCACAAGTGGGTGGTCGGCGATATCGAGTGCGACGCGGGCTGCGGCGTCCTGCCGTTCCGCTATCGCGAACAGAGCTATGTGAACGCGCTGCAATGGATCATCGGCCTCGAAACCTTTTTGCTCGTCGACGACCCGTGGCGCGTCGCGATGACCACCGATCATCCGAACGGCGGACCGTTCACGAGCTATCCGCATTTGATCCGCCTGCTGATGGATAAAGCGTTTCGCGATGAGCAGCTGGCGAAGCTGCATCCCGAAGCGCAGGTCGCCAGCGCGCTGCCGGAACTCGAGCGCGAATTCTCGCTGTACGAGATCGCGATCATCACGCGCGCCGGTCCCGCGCGGCTGCTCGGTCTGCGCGATCGCGGCCATCTCGGCGCGGGCGCGGCGGCGGATATCGCCGTCTATCGCGACGAGCCGGACCGCGAGCGGATGTTCACGTCGCCCGCCTATGTGTTCAAGGACGGCGAACTGGTCGCGCGCGACGGCACACTGGTCGCGACGCCGACCGGCGGCATCCATTTCGTCGCGCCCGAATTCGATCGCGGTATCGAGAAAACGCTGCGCGCGTATAGCGACGCGAATCTCGCGAGCAACTTCGCGCACGCCGCGATCAGCGACGACGAAGCCTGCCGCTGCTGCCGCGGCGGGCGGCTGTTGCCCGTCGAATGTCTAACCTGACGCGGCCACGATGAACGCTCCCGCCCCGCTCGAAATCAACGGCACCGCGATCGACGCGACCTTCGCCGAAGCCTTCCCGATGAAGGCGACGCGGCTCGTGATCACCGCGCACACGCCAACGTGGGCGATGCACGCGGCGAACTCGCTGTCGGGCTTCGCGACCTCGGTGATCGGCTGCGGCTGCGAGGCGGGCATCGAACGCACGCTCGCGCCCGAGGCAACGCCCGACGGCCGTCCCGGCGTCGCGGTGCTGCTGTTCGCGGTGTCGACGAAGGAACTGGCGAAGCAGATCGGGCGGCGTGTCGGCCAGTGCGTGCTCACCTGTCCGAGCACGGCCGTCTACAGCGGCATCGATCCGGCCACGAGCCGCGCGCCGCTGTCGGACCCGGCGCCGCTCGGCAGCGGGCTGCGTTTTTTCGGCGACGGCTGGCAGATCGCGAAGATGATCGACACAGGAAACGGCCCCACGCGTTACTGGCGCGTGCCGGTGATGGACGGCGAGTTCGTCTGCGAAGACACGGCGGCGACGGTCAAGGCCGTCGGCGGCGGCAACCTGCTGCTGCTCGCGCGCGACCAAGGCGCGGCGCTCGCCGCCGCCGAAGCCGCGGTCGCCGCGATGCGCGGGCTGCCTAACGTGATCATGCCGTTTCCCGGCGGCATCGTGCGGTCGGGCTCGAAGATCGGCTCGAAGTACGCGGGCGCGACCGCATCGACCAACGACGCGTTCTGTCCGAGCCTGATCGGCCTCGCATCGCGCAGCGAGTTGAGCGCGGACGTGGGCTGCGTGCTGGAGATCGTGATCGACGGTCTGACCGACGCCGACGTCGGCGCGGCGATGACGGCCGGTATCGGCGCGGCGACCGGACTCGGGCGCGCGGCCGGCGTGCTGCGCATTTCGGCGGGCAACTACGGCGGCAAGCTCGGGCCGTACCACTTTCATCTGCACGAGCTGGCGGCGGGACTCAACGGGGGACGCGCATGAGCACGACCACGTTGCGCGTGAAAACACCGCCCGGCTTTCGCGTCGATGCGGCCGCACTGTCGCCGGCGGCGCTGGCGAGCATGAGCGTGGCCGAGATCGAGCGCATCGTGCTGCCGGCCGGCAACGAGCGCTGCGTGGTCGGCGACGTATTCGAGGTTTCGCGCGATGACGCGCCCGCATCCGGCGACGACATGGCCACGCTGCTGATCGACGGCGCCGCGCGGTGGCTCGACCGGCTCGGTGCGCAGATGGACGGCGGACGGCTCGTCGCGCGCGGTCCGGTCGGCGACTACAGCGGCTTCAGGATGAGCGGCGGCTTGCTTGAAATCGACGGCGACGCGGGGCACTTCACCGCTTGCGAAATGCGCGGCGGACGCGTGACGGTGCGCGGCGACAGCGGCGACTTCGCCGCCGGCGCGCTGACGGGCGACATGGAAGGCATGAGCGGCGGCACGCTGACGATCCACGGCAACGCGGGCGCGCGGCTCGCCGACCGGATGCGCCGCGGCCTCGTGCTGGTCGGCGGCAACGCGGGCGACTTCGCGGCGTCGCGGCTGGTGGCGGGAACCGTCGGCGTGGCGGGGCAACTGGGCGCACACTATGCGTATGCGATGAGGCGCGGCACGCTGCTGCTCGCGCAACGACCCGAGGGTTTGCCGCCCCCGACGTTCACCGGCGGCGGACACGGTTTCGACGTATTCTGGTCATTGCTCATACGCAGCCTCGCGGCCGAAATCGCGCCGTTTTCGCAGTGGCGCGCGGACCGTCTGCCGGTTCGTTTTACGGGCGACCTCGCGGTCGACGGCCGCGGCGAAATACTGATCGCCGGGTGAGGCAGCTATGTCGCCCAGGACTGAAACGCTATTCGGCAAAAAAGAAACGTCCCGCCACGATGTTGCATGGAGACAGGGCATGACGACAGCGGATTCTCGAAACGCGAAGCCTGATATCAACGTCAACGCAACTGCCAGCGCCGGCGGCCCGCGCTATGCCGGGCTGCTGATCGCGCTGCACTGGCTGATCGCGCTCGGCATCATCGGTCTGCTCGCGCTCGGCCTCTATATGGTCGGATTGCCGAAGGGCTTGCCTGTCAAAGCGACGCTGATCAACCTGCACAAGTCGCTCGGACTGACGGTTTTCCTGCTGGTGCTTTTGCGCATCGTCGCGCGGGTGGTCCTTCACCGGCCTGCCCTGCCGCCGATGCCACCGTGGCAACGCGCCGCCGCGCGCACTACGCAGGGTCTTTTATACGTCTGCATGGTGGCGATGCCGCTCGCCGGGTATCTCGGCTCGTCGTTCAACCGCTACGGCACGCGCTTCTGGGGGATCCTGCTGCCGAAGTGGGGCTGGGACGACGCGCATCTGCGCGAGCTGTTCTTCGGCCTTCATCATGCGATCGGCTATGCGCTGATCGCGCTGATCGTGCTGCACGTGGCGGGCGCGTTCAAGCATCAGTGGATCGATCGCGACAACCTGCTCGTGAGGATGCTGCCATGACGATGCGAAGCTCGTCGCGCCCCCCGCAGGCAGCCGCGGCGCTCGAAGTGCATACGCTGCGCACGCGCGATGGCCATCGCGTGTGGTATGCGCTCGCCGGCGCGCGCGACGGCGTGCCGGTCGCGGTGCTGCACGGCGGCCCCGGCAGCGGCAGTCAGCCCGGTGTGCTGCGGCTCTTCGATCTGCGGCGTTTTCGCGTCGTGCTGATCGACCAGCGCGGCACCGGTGCATCGACGCCGCACGGCAGCGTGCGCCACAACCGCACCGACTATCTGATCGCCGATCTCGAAGCGATTCGCGCGCGGCTCGGCTTCGCGCGCTGGGGCGTGCTCGGCGGATCGTGGGGCGCGGCGCTCGCGCTCGCGTATGCGGGACAGTGTCCACAGTCGGTCACGGGCGTCGTGCTGCGCGGCCTGTTTCTAACATCCGCGCGCGAAGTGCGCGGTTTGTTCATCGCGTCGCGCAAGCGCGCGCCGCGTGTGTGGTCGAGACTGCGTGCCGCTGCCCGCTGCGACGAGCCTGCAACGCTAGCCGCGCGATGTGGCTCCGGCTTGCAATACGGCGCGAGCGAAGCGCGGCAACGTGCGGTCGCGCTGGCATGGCGCGGTTATGAAAACGCGGTGCTGGCGAGTGCATCGCCGCGAGGCGCCGCGGCACAACAACGCGGGGCCCAGCGAAACGCACACGATTCCGAACGCCATGCCGCTCGCAAGTTGATCGGCAAATACCGGATTCAGGCGCACTACCTCGCGCATCGCTGCTGGCTCGGCGAAACGCGTTTGCTGTCGCTCGCGCGGCGCGCGGCGGCGGCCGGCGTGCCGATCGCGGCCGTGCATGGCTCGCGCGATCCGGTGTGTCCGCACGGCAATCTGCGGCGTCTGTCGCGCGCGGTTCCTTCCGCGCGTGTCGAGTCCGTGAGCGCGGCGGGCCATCTGGCGAGCGACCCCGCACTGCATGCACGCGTCGCTCAGGTGCTCGCCGCGATGTTCATTCCCACCATCGACGAGGAGCGCAGCAGCATGCGTCACGCGGCATGAAGATCAAGGTACTCGGCTCGTCGGCGGGCGGCGGTTTTCCGCAGTGGAACTGCAATTGCCGCAATTGCGACGGCGTGCGTCGCGGCACGGTGAAGGCGACGCGCCGCACGCAGTCGTCGATCGCGGTCAGCGCGAACGGCGAGGACTGGCTGCTCGTCAATGCGTCGCCCGATCTGCTCGCGCAGATCGCCGCGCATCCCGAGCTTCAGCCGGCGCGGCGCGCGCGCGACAGCGGCATTGCCGCGGTGCTCGTGATCGACGCGCAGATCGACCACGTGACCGGCCTTCTGATGCTGCGCGAACGCGACACGCCGCTGCCGCTGTACGCGACCGATGCGGTCTGGCAAGACCTGCGCTCCGGCTTTCCGGTCGCGCCGATCCTGTCGCACTACTGCGGTGTCGAGCATCGCCGTATCGCGCTAGACGGCGCGCCGCTCGTCGTCGACGCATTGCCCGGCATCCGCATCGACGCGCTGCCGCTATCGAGCAAGGCGCCGCCGTACTCGCCGCATCGCGAGGCGCCCGAGCGCGGCGACAACCTCGGGCTCGTGCTGACGAACCTGCAATCGGGCCAGCGCGTGTTCTACGCGCCGGGCCTTGGCGCGATCGAGCCGCACGTGCTCGCGGCGATGCGCGAGGCCGATCTGCTGCTCGTCGACGGCACGCTGTGGACCGGCGACGAAATGATCCGCCTCGGCCTGTCGAAGAAGACCTCGGCGGATATGGGCCATCTGCCGCAGAGCGGCGCGGGCGGCATGATCGAAACGCTCGATTCGCTCGGCGCGAAACGCAAAGTGCTGATCCATATCAACAACACGAATCCGATCCTGATCGAAGACGGCCCCGAGCGGCGCATGCTAGGCGAGCATGGAATCGAGGTCGCGTACGACGGAATGAGCTTCGAGCTTTGAAGTGCGCAGTAAAGAGTGCGAAGAGATGAGGTAGGCAGGCGCGGCTGTAAACGACGATAAAACGGAGACGGACGGCATGAACGCGAAAGACATTCAGGACACGATACCGACACGCGACGCAAGTGCAGCGGGAACCCAGCTCATCGAGCGACCCGCCTGGAGCCGTGAGGAATTCGAAGCGCAGTTGCGCGCGAAGGGCACCGCCTACCACATCCACCATCCGTTCAACGTGAAGATGAATAGCGGCGGTTGCTCGCGCGAGCAGATTCGCGGCTGGGTCGCGAACCGCTTCTACTATCAGATCAACATTCCGCTCAAGGATGCGGCCGTGCTGTCGAACTGTCCGGACCGCGCGACGCGCCGCCGCTGGGTGCTGCGCATTCTCGATCACGACGGCTATGAAGGCGCGGAAGGCGGCATCGAAACCTGGGCGCGTCTTGGGGACGCGGTCGGTCTCACGCGCGACGAATTGTGGTCGCTCGAACACGTGACGCCGGGCGTGCGCTTCGCCGTCGATGCCTATGTGAATTTCGCGCGCCGTGCGCCGTGGCAGGAAGCGGTGTGCTCGTCGCTGACCGAGATGTTCGCGCCGCAGGTGCATCGCGACCGGCTCGCGAGCTGGCCCGAGCACTATCCGTGGATCGAACCCGAGGGCCTCGCGTACTTCCGCTCGCGCATTTCGCTCGCGCAGCGCGACGTGCAGCACGGACTCGAAGTCACGCTCGCACATTTCACGCGACGCGATCAGCAGGAACGCGCGCTCGAAATTCTGCAGTTCAAGCTCGACATTCTGTGGACCATGCTCGACGCTATCGAGAAGGCGTTTCCGCAATGAACGACACCACACGCGCCGACCCCGCCACGCCGCTCACGATCGCGAAGCCGTTCCGCCTGCAATGGGAGCCCGCGCAGAACGCGCACGTGCTGCTCTACCCGGAAGGCATGGTGAAACTCAATCAAAGCGCGGGAGAAATCCTCAAGCGCTGCGACGGCACACGCGACATCGATACGCTGATCACCGAGCTCGAACAGGCGTTCAACGCGACCGGCATCGGCGCCGAGGTGCGGGCTTTCATCGCCGACGCGCATGGGCGCGGCTGGCTGGAGTAGTGCGATGACCGATCTTTCTCAACCAGGCTCTCAACCCGGCGGGCAACCGCAAAGCAGCGCGGCCGCCGCGGTGCCGCCGCCGCTGTGGCTGCTCGCGGAGCTGACCTATCGCTGCCCGCTGCATTGCGCGTTCTGCTACAACCCGCTCGACTACACCGATCACAACCGCGAACTGACCACCGGCCAATGGCTCGACGTGCTGCGCGAGGCGCGCGCGCTCGGCGCGGTGCAACTCGGATTTTCGGGCGGCGAGCCGCTGGTGCGCGACGACGTCGAAGTGCTGGTCGAAGAAGCGCACAGACTCGGCTTCTACACGAACCTGATCACGTCGGGCGTCGGTCTCACCGATCAGCGCCTCGGCGACCTTAAGGCCGCCGGGCTCGATCACATCCAGTTGTCGTTCCAGGACTCGACGCAGCAGCTGAACGACTTCCTCAGCAGCACGCGCACGTTCGAGCTGAAACAGCGCGTCGCCGCCGCGCTGAAACGGCACGGCTTTCCGATGGTGATGAACTGCGTGCTGCATCGCTACAACCTGCCGCACGTCGACAAGATCATCGAGATGGCGCTGGCACTCGGCGCCGAATATCTGGAGCTGGCGAACACGCAGTACTACGGCTGGGCGCGCGAGAATCAGGCGCAACTGATGCCGACGCGCGAGCAGCTCGAAGAAGCCGAAGCGGTAGTCGCGCGCTATCGCCAGACTCATGGCGAGCGCTGCAAGATCTTCTTCGTCGTGCCCGACTACTTCGAGCGCCGCCCGAAGCGCTGCATGAACGGCTGGGGCGCGGTGTTCCTCGGCGTCGCGCCCGACGGCGCAGCGCTGCCGTGTCACGCTGCGCGCGGCTTGCCCGGCCTGACACTGCCGAACGTGAAGGACATACCGTTGCGCGAGATCTGGTACGACAGCGACGCATTCAATCGCTTTCGCGGTTTGCAGTGGATGAAGGAGCCGTGCCGCAGCTGCGACGAAAAGGAACACGACCTCGGCGGCTGCCGCTGCCAGGCATTCCTGCTGACCGGCGATGCGGCCAACGCCGACCCTGTCTGCGACAAATCGCCGTTTCACGAGAACGTGGTCAAGATCGTGCGGCACGCGGCGTCGGAATCCGCGGCGACAGCAGCGGCGCGCGAACAGCCGATCCTGTTCCGCAACGACGCCAACTCGCGCAAGCTCGCGGCGGCGGCCCGCGAGCCCGACACGGCCGGCGACAACCGAGCATCACCCGGAGCCCAATCATGAGTGCCGACACCATCTCCGTTCTGCTCGTCGACGATCATGCGGTCGTGCGCGAAGGCTACCGGCGTCTGCTCGAATTGAACGACGACGTCGAGGTGTGCGGCGAAGCGGCAGACGCCGCGCAGGCCTACCAGCGTTTTTGCGCGTTGCGGCCCGATGTGGTCGTGATGGACGTGTCGCTGCCGGGCGCGAGCGGCATCGAAGCGATGCGGCGCATGCTCGCGCGCGAACCGGATGCGCGCGTGCTGATCTTCAGCGTGCACGAGGAATCGATCTTCGTGCGGCGCGCGCTCGACGCGGGTGCGCTCGGCTACGTGACAAAGGCGAGCGCGCCGGACGTGCTGGTCGAAGCGGTGCGCTCGATCGCCCGGCGCGCCGGCTATCTGAGCCCGGACATCTCGCAGGCGCTTGCGCTGCGCACCGCGTTCAACGAAGGGCCGCCGGGGCGTCAGTTGTCCGCGCGCGAGTTCGAAGTGCTGCGGCTGCTCGTGCAGGGCTACACGCTGCCGAGCATCGCCGAAAAGCTCGGCTTGAGTCAAAAGACGGTGGCCAACCATCAATCGGTGATCCGGCAGAAGTTCGGCGCCGACAACGGCGTGCAGCTCGCGCAGATGGCAAGCCGCCTCGGACTTCAGTTCACGGGCTCGGCCAGCCCCGCTTGAGCGGATACGCGCGCGCAGAACAGAAAACCGCGCTGCGGCTCGCTCGCGACGTGAAACTCGCCGCCGAGCGCCTCGACACGTTCGCGCATGCCGATCAGCCCGAGCCCGCTACGCGGCTTCGTCAGATCGGTGCCGGGGCCGTCGTCGGCCATCGTGACGACGATCTCGTCGATCTGCGTGCCGTTGTCTTCGCGCGGCGCGCGCACCATGAACAGTTCGACGCGCGAGCGGCGCGCGAACTTCGACACGTTCGTCAGTCCTTCCTGCACGAGCCGGTACAGCGTGATCGTCAATGCATCGCTGAGGCCGCTGAAATCGCCTTCGATCGTCATCGAGAACGACGCCTCGGGCAAACGCTCGCGCCAGCCGTCGACGCAATGTTCGAGCGCGGTCGGCAAGCCGAATTCGTCGAGACCGATCGGCCGCAGGCGGCGGATCATGCCGCCGATCTCGCGGTACACATGCGTCGCGCTCTGTATCAGCCCGAGCGCGATGCGATGAATCTCCGGCTCGCGCTCGCCCGATAGATCGCGGATGCGCGCCGCGTCGAGCGACATCGCGTTCAGGTATTGACCCAGCTCGTCGTGCAGCTCGCGCGCCATATGGCGGCGCTCGAGTTCCTGCGCCTGCAGCGCCTGACTGGCGAGGCGCCGGTTGTCGGCGAGCAGTCGTTCGGCCTGTTCCTCGAGCATGCGGCGATGGCGCGCTTCGCGGCGCGCATCGCTATAGCGTCGCCACGCGAACCATGCGAGCGCGATCGACAGCACGAACAGCGTGCCCGGCAACTCGTCGAGCTGGAAGCGCTCCATGCCGCGCGTGAACCGGTAGATCTTTTCGCTCAGATCGAAGGCGGCGCCGAGCGCCGCCGCGAGCACGGTCACGGCGACGACCCAGCCGAGGTCGCGCCATATCGGTGACGATGGCGGCGGGCGGCCAGCAGACGAGGAATGGATCGGTTCGCTTGACATGACGCTTGCATTCTACTCAGCGCCGGCACGCGCAGCGGGTTTCGCGCGAGTTTGGGAACGCTTCCCCGGCAGATCGGGAAAAGCTCCCGCGCGGCTTACAGATGTGTATGCGAAGCTTTACACCAACGTCGAACAACGCGCGACACGCGCGCATAACAAGCCGGCAGGAGACAACAACGATGAGGATGCGATCTCAAGCACGCCGCAAACGCCGGCTTCAGCGGCGCGCCGGCATCACCTTCTGTGTGGGTGGCGCGCTCGCCGGTTTGTCCACGGGCGTATGGGCGCAGGGGCAAGCCGAGCCGCCGGTCGCGGCGTCGGCGCCGGCTTCGGCGTCTTCCGCGGCGCCTTCCAAGGCCGCCGACGACAACGCCACCAACAACACGACACCCACCACGACCCTCGCACCGATCGTCGTCGTAGGCACCACGCCGTTGCTCGGCATCGGCACGCCGCTGACGCAAGTGCCGGCCAACGTGCAGACGGTCCATGCGGCCGATATTCAACGACAGGGACGCCAGACGCTTACCGATTACCTCGCGGCGAATCTGCCTAGCGTCTCGATCTCCGACGCTCAGGGCAATCCGTATCAGATGAACCTGTTCTATCGCGGCTTCACCGCGTCACCACTGCTGGGCACGCCGCAGGGCTTGTCGGTATTCGTCGACGGCGTGCGCGTGAACGAGCCGTTCGGCGACGTCGTGAACTGGGACCTGATACCGCAACAGGCAATCGACACGATGCAGCTGATCCCCGGCTCCAATCCGACCTTCGGCTTCAACACGCTCGGCGGCGCGCTGGCGATCACGACGAAAAACGGCAAGGACAACCCGGTCGGCGAGGCCGAAATACAGGGCGGCTCGTGGGGACGCAAGGCCGCGCAGATCGAACAGGGCGGCACGATCGGCCAGAACCTCGATTACTACTTCACCGCCAACGCCGCGAACGACAACGGCTGGGCCGAGCAGAACGAGAGCCGCATCCGCCAGGCATTCGGCAAGCTGCGCTATACCGACGCCGACACCACGCTGTCGTTGTCGGCCGGTGGCGCGGACAACGATCTGCACGGCGTGCAAACCATTCCGCGCTCGTTCCTCAACAACCCGAAGCAACCGTACACGTATCCCGACCGGAATCAGAATAGCGTCGGCTACCTGACGCTGTCGGGCGATCATTACTTCAACGACAACGTCGAGCTGAGCGGCAACGCGTATTACCGGCACTTTCGCAATGCCAATACCAGCAGTAACGTCAACGAAAACTTCGGCAAGATCGAGGACGACGGCGACGTCGATACGTTGCAGGCGACCAACGTGCAATCGACCGTGACGACCGACAGCTACGGCGCGAGCTTGCAACTGACGCTGCTCGGCAAGCTCGGCGGCATGAAGAACCAGTTCATCGCGGGCATGGCCGTCGATGCCGCCAATTCGCACTTCACGCAGTCGTCCCAGGACGCGATGTTCACCGATTCGCGCGCGACGGTCGGCATCGGCAATTTCGAACCGCAAACCAACGCGAACACGCACAACACGAACTACGGCATCTACCTGACGGACACACTGTCGCTGACGCCGCAGTGGTCGCTGACGCTGTCGGGCCGCTACAACTGGGCCGATGCGACGATCGGCGACGAATCCGGCACGCAGCCGCAACTCAACGGCCACCATACGTTCTCGCGCTTCAATCCGGCGGTCGGCATCAACTGGAACCCGACGCCTGCCGTCACCGCCTATGCGACCTACAACGAGGGCATGCGCTCGCCGACCGCGATCGAACTGGCCTGCGCCGATCCGAACGCGCCATGTTCGCTGCCGAACGACTTCATCTCCGATCCGCCGTTGCAGCCGGTCATCTCGAAGACCTATGAAGTCGGGGCGCGCGGCAGGATCGGCGGCAACACGACATGGAGCGCCGCCGCTTACAGCACGACGCTCGACAACGACATCCAGTTCATCAGCAGTAACGGTGCGGGCAGTTCGCAGGGTTTTTTCCAGAACGTCGGGCGCACGCGCCGGCAAGGCGTCGAACTGGCAGGGCAGACGAAATATGGTCCGCTCACGGTGACCGGCAGCTATAGCTACGTCAACGCGACCTACCAGTCGACATGGGTCGAAAGCAGCCGCAGCAATTCGAGCGCCGACGCGAACGGCAACATCACCGTGCATCCCGGCGACCACATCCCGAGCATTCCGGCGACGACCGTCAAACTACGGCTCGATTACGCGGCCACCTCGAAATGGCGAATCGGCACGAACCTGACTTGGCGCGGCAGCATCTACGCGCAGGGCGACGAGAACAATCAGGACGTGAACGGCAAGATCTCCGGCTATCTGCTGATCGATATGGACACCTCGTATCAGGTGACGAAACAGTTGCAGGTGTTCGCATCGGTGTCGAACCTGCTCGATAAACGCTATGCGAGTTTCGGCGCGCTGGGGGCGAACTTCTTTACCGGGCCGGGGAATACGTTCAACGGCGCGAGTCCGGTCAACGAGCAGTTCGTCGGGCCGGGGGCGCCGAGGGGGTTTTGGGTGGGGATGAGATATGGGTGGAAGTAGTGGTGGATTGCGTGGTGGCGTCGCAGTCGTGGTGGTTATGACGTTTACCCCGTTTTGATCGAACAGAGGCCGCGTAGGAATTCGTTTTGCTGCTTGCGAATTAAATAATGGCAACGCGCCCCCGTGACGTCGTGCTGCCAATGCCGCGTATGCCCACTGACAAAAATCTCGGCAAAACGCCGCCCACGCGGAGCATGTCAACGCTCAATCATCTGAGTTGGGTTTGGTCAATTCATCGAGCCGGTGTTTGGTGATTCCAGTCATGCAATCCCAAAAGTCTACAAATCGTAACGATGCCTGACCCACGGAATAAACGTTCGAATAGCAGTCGTTTTCTCTATAAAGCAGCCAGTTCGCCTGTGCCTTTTTGAAATACGGTAACGCTGCGGGTTGCCCATATGCACCATTCGCCTTGTCATCTTCTTCAAGAATTTTTTCGACTTCAGACACCCTCTTGTCAAATGCATCCATAATGCGCTCGTACCGGAACTGAGCGCAGGCAGATAAATCTGACGTTCCGAGCATTTCCCGTTTGCCATATAATTCTATTTCTTTACGACTTTTCCCATAAAAATAGTCGCTCGTGGGTTTCGCTTTTTTATAATCGAACTCCGATCCATAGATGGACTGTGAACAATAGGTCGCCTGCGACATACAAAGCAGCAGAAAAAACATACTAGTGCTGCGCATCATAAATTCCCGTTTCAAATAGCTTCGCCGAAACGGAACTGCTTTTTAGCGAACACTCCAATCCTTGAGCAATTTAGCCAACTCGTTTACGCGTGTTTGCGTAATGTCAGTCATACATCCCCAAAAATATATATCGCGCTCTGCCGCCTCGCCCATCATATATGTTTCGGCATAACATTGACTGTCACGAAACTTCATCCAGGAAACTTGCGCCGAAACGAAATATGGCATCGCCAATGGTTTCTCATCATAGGTTTTTAAAAAATTATCTCCCCGCTCAAATCGCGCCGTAACAGCTTTAAGCTTGTCATCCAGCCGCACCTTTGCACGCTCAAATTCCCGGTGTTGGCATTGAGCTAGATCATCATTCGTCGCATGCTCTCCGCTCTTGCACAAATGATCAATTTCCTTTTCCGAGTGGCCGGAGAAATACGTCGCCGATGATTGGATCTGCTTGTAATCGAACTCCCCCGAATAAACGGTGGCCGCTATCGAGAAGATCGGCCAAAATGCAATCGCCGCGATAAGTTTAGTGTGATGAGTCATAGATCCCTGCCTCGAACATTTCTGCCTCACGGTGACGACGCCTGAGCAAGCCCTTAACTAAGCGACCCTGATGGTCATGGCTGTAAGTTCTCATCTTGTCGCCAACCTTGTCATAATCACCAGTGTTAACGAAATCGAGGAGGTTGGCGCCATGGCCTTGTAGATTGTATATAAAACACACCAAGGCGTCGTACTCGTACTGATGTAAAGGGACCTTGATCGAGTTATTGACAATTCGCTCAGCCTTTTCAACATCAGCGCGGAGCATGTTATCGGCATCTGCCTCCGCAATTCCATTTGAAAAATGCTTCTCAGATATTGCTCCTGATATCGGCCCCATATGAACAAGATGACCGTAACCGATAGTCGCATTGCCTTTTCCGCTTCCATCCTTCTCATATATGACCGCACTGAATTTCTCCCAACCCTTCAGAAATTCAATACCTCCGGCCGATAACTTCCATGGCTTGCAGTAGCGTGTCACATAAACATTGACGTTTGAATTAGCGTTTGCATTGGTCACGCATTCGTGCAGCGGATGAGTCATTTTTACCCCGTTTTATGAGTTACCTGGATAGACAAATTGTTACGCTGACTGGCGATGTCCAAGATAGATTCGCACCGCTTGCGCGCCGTCTGTCTTGTGCCGCTGTGTACGTCCCGCGTGATCGGTGACCCCATGCTTCAACTCGCCCGATGGGAATCGCACCGTATAGAGAGTATCGGAAAGCGCGCGCCCGTTCGGGTCCCGAAGCGTGAACTGTTCATCGAAACGCTTCTTTGATCGTTTGCGACAATTGCACGCCCATTGCAACGCCCAGCGCTTCGGCCATGGCATAACCGCTTTTCAGCTTACGAACCCTCTCAAACGGAAAGAACTCCCCGGTTTCCATGTTCAAGGCCTGTGCGGACGGCATCGGCGGGAACTTGGAATAAATAGAAAAGATAATGCTGCAAACTCCGCATTCTTCCTCCACTGTCCAATCCGTCCCACTGCTTTGCTGCATCTGTTCCTCCATTGCACTCCTCATGAGTTTTCTGGCATTGCTACGAGAATTAACCATCGAAACGGACCACGGTCAACGACTTTAATTCGGGATAAGCCCGTTTTTACAAAAATTGACGCTATTGGTTTCCGATAACTCGTTTCTATTGCATATTTCTGCGTGTGCGGAATCGGGATTTAAGCAGGACAGGAGACTTGCCCCCGAGCTGTTAAGCATGCCCGGCACACGTAAAAAAGCCGCCCCTCTCAGGCGGCTCATTTGTGCCCGTTCTCGTAGAGCGGTACAAGACAGGAAGTCAATATCAACTCAGCAAAGCAAAGCCAACAGACCTCGAAAAGATCTGCAACAGCCTCTTCGTCAGCATCCCACTCAATGCGATTCGATCGACCCATCGCTATGCGGATACGTGACGATGCCCCACGCGAGCGGCAGTTCACCGATCTGCTTGAGCGGCTGATAGCTCTTCGCGTCGAGCACGTACACCGCGTCGGAGCGGCCGCACGCGACCATCAGCTTCGAGCCGTCCGGCGTAAAGCTGAAATGCCAGCAGCGCTGGCCGACCGGCACATCGGCGACATGTTCGAAGGTGTGGCCGTCGAACACCTGCACGACCTTGTCGCGCGCAGCAGCCACGAAAAGCCGCTGACCGTCCGGCCCGAACGCGACGCCATAGGGTCCAAGTTTGGTGTCGACGGTCTTGACCACCTCGAACGTGTGCGCGTCGATCACGACGAGCTTGCTGAGCGACTCCAGCGTTACCACATAGTGCTTGCCATCGGGCGACAGCCGGATGCCGCGCGGCCGGCCGCCCGCCGCGAGTTTCACGGTCCTGATCGGCGCGCCGGTTCGTGCGTGATAGATCGACACCGTATCGTCGCCTTCGTTGGTGACCAGCATCATCTGACCGTCGCGAGAGAATTCGATGCCTTCGGTTTCGTGGCCGCTCGTGACCGAGCGGATGACCTGCCAGCTCTTCATATCGATGATCGCGATTTCAGCGGGCGGCTTGTTCGCGTCGTCGTCGTCCGCGCCGGGCTTGCCGCCCGCGTTCGCTTCGGGCTTGTTGTCCCCTTTCGCGTCGGGTTTGCCTTCCGGTTTCGCTCCCGGCGGCCCGCCGTCCTCGCCGGGCTCGTAGGTCACGTACGCGTAGCCGTTGCGCACCCGCACATATTCAGGGTTTTTGCCGATCTTCACGCGCTTGACGACCTTGCCGGTGGCGGTGTCGATCACCGCGAGATCGTTGGTGTTCTTGTTGGCGACCAATAGACGCGTGCCGTCGGCGTTCAGGCTCAGGCCGCGCGGGCCGTCCGCGCCGACCGGAAAGGTCTGTGCAAGCGTCATCTGGTCGAGATCGATCACGCCGACGCCGGCCTTCTCGCTCGTCACGTAGGCGAGCGGCGCGGCCGTGGCATGCGCGGCGCTCGCAGCCAGCACGAGCGCGCAAGCCAGCGCGAGGGAACGGCGTGGCGGTCGGGGGGGAATCCGTGTCTCCAGCATCGTTGTACTCCGTGTTGATATGGCGGCGCCGCGATGGTTCGCGTCATCGTTTCAAGGTAGCCCACCGGGTGATTGTTTGACAACGCGGATCGGCGGGAGATTTTCCCGAATTGCTTCGCGCCGGCCGTCGCGGGTTTGAAAAGCGGGGTCCACGGAGGACAATGACCGCGGAGGTGACGATGATGCTGCAAGTTGCCGTGGTGCACCCAGCAAGTTCTGCGAATCCCGCGGCCGGCTACCGTCGCGCGGCGATCGTGCTGGGCGCCGTGATCGTCGCGCATCTGCTGCTGCTTGCCATCGCATTGAGCGCACGCAACCGGATCGTCGAGCGTCCGGTCGAGCCACGCACGATCACCGCGTTGCTGCTGAGCCCCGAGCCTCCCGCTCCGGTCGTTTCCTCACCCGCGCCGCCCCCGCCCGCCGCTGTCGCCCCGCCGGCACCCACGCCGGCCGTCACGCATCCCGCCGTGCACCCCAAACCGGCGCCGCAGCCGCGCGCGCAGGTGCCGCACAGGGTGGAAAAGCCTGTGCCGACACCGTCTCCGACACGCGAAGGCACCACGCAGCCCGTCACGCAAACCGCCGCGCCATCGGCGGCGCCGCAGGCCGCCGTGCCCACCACGCCAACGGCCGCCGCGCCGTCGGCGGCATCCGCTACCGCCGCTCATCCGGCGGTGCCCGCGTCGACCGAGCCGCGCAACGTGGCGCATGTCGACTGCTCGATTCCGAAGCCCGACTATCCCGACGTCGCGAAGCGGCGCGGCGAGCATGGCACGGCGATCGTGCGCTTCGTCGTCGGTCTGAGCGGGCATATCGAAACAGCGCAATTGCAATCCAGCAGCGGCTCGGCTCGGCTCGACGACGCGGCGCTCGCCGCCGTGCATGCGGGCGCCTGCCAGCCCTACACCGAAAACGGCACGCCGGTGCGCGCCGCGTACTCGCAGTCGTTCGTATTCGGACTGACCGAGTGACCGAACCGATGTAACCGAACCGCCAAACAGACCACCGACACCAACCGAAGGAATTCGCCATGCAACATTACGGACTCGCAAACGTCTGGGATTCGGGTGATTTCGTCACGCGCGGCATTCTGTGTGTGCTCGTCATCATGTCGGTGCTGTCGTGGACGGTGATCATCGTGAAGCTGTGGCAAGTGGTCCGCCTCAGGCGCGTGACCAGCCAGAGCGACGCGCGCTTCTGGAGCGCGGACCGCTTCGACGACGGACTGCACGCCCTCGGCTATCCGGATTCGAGCGCGCAGGACAACCCGCTGCTCGCGCTCGCGCTGGCGGGCCATGAAGCCGCGACGCATCATCGGCAGACGCAGCAGCAGTTGCACGACCGCATCGACGTGTCGGACTGGATCACGAGGCGTCTGCAGGACACGATGGACGAAACGATCGCACGTCTGCAAAGCGGCCTCGCGATTCTTGCTTCGATCGGCAGCACCGCGCCTTTCGTCGGGCTGTTCGGCACCGTATGGGGCATCTACCATGCACTGATCGTGATCGGCGAGACCGGTCAGACTTCTATCGATCATGTTGCCGGCCCGGTCGGCGAGTCGCTGATCATGACGGCGTTCGGGCTCTTCGTCGCGATACCGGCCGTGCTCGGCTACAACGGACTGACGCGCGCGAACCGCTCGATCGTCGCGCGCCTGAAGCGCTTCGCGCACGGCTTGCATGCGTACTTCGTGACCGGTGCGCAATTGCCGTCGAGCGCCGGCCCGCAGATGCGCGTGGTGCCGCGCGGCACCAACGCGACGAACGCAACCCGCGACGGAGACCTCGAATGGCAATGAGCCCTTTCTCCGACGACGACGATCAAGGTCTGATGAACGAGATCAACATGACGCCGCTCGTCGATGTGATGCTGGTCCTGCTAATCATTTTTCTCGTCACCATTCCGGCGCTGCAGCACGCGGTCAGGATCGATCTGCCGCATGCGAGCAGTCAGCCGGAAGCGGTCAAGCCCGCGCATGTGGACGTCGCGGTGCAAGCGGACGGCACGGTGCTGTGGGACGGTCAGCCCGTGACCGACGACGGCTTGCGCGCGCGCATCGACCAGGCCGCCCTCGCGACGCCGCAGCCGGAGCTGCATTTGCGCGCCGATCGCAAGGTGCCGTACGAGCGGGTCGCGATCGTGATGTCGGCGGCGCAAAGCGGCGGGCTGACGAAGCTGGGCTTCGTGACCGATCCGCAGCTGGGCAAATGACGCGGCGCGGCGCGCAGGTTGCGGCGTGCTCGTCGGCACCTAATGCAATGCTTATCGACGGCGAAAGAATCTCTGAATTTGAATCGGCGGATGGCTCGGCTATCGTGGTGCGTGTCCGAACGGCACCCCCCTCGCGAGGACCGCACGATGCAAGCCCTGATCTTCGACGTCGACGGCACGCTCGCCGACACCGAGACCGCTCATCTGCAAGCGTTCAACGCCGCGTTTGCGGAAGCGGGCCTCGACTGGTTCTGGGACGAAGCGCTCTATTCGGGCCTGCTGAAAGTGGCGGGCGGCAAGGAGCGTCTGCTGCATTACTGGCGCACGGTCGCGTGCGAGGAAGCCGCGGGCCCGCGAGCGCGAGAGGCCATCGACGCGCTGCACGCACTGAAGACGCGCCACTACACCGAGCGCGTGCGCGAGTGTGGCGTGCCGCTGCGACCCGGCATCGCGCGTCTGATCGACGAGGCGAACGAGGCCGGCCTGCGCGTGGCGATCGCGACGACCACGACGCCCGCCAACCTCGACGCGCTATTGCACGCGCATTTCGGCGCCAGCTGGCACCATCGCTTCGCGGCGATCGGCGACGCCGGCACCACGCCGGCGAAAAAGCCCGCCCCCGACGTCTATCGACACGTGCTCGAACAGCTCGGCTTGCAGCCCGCGGCCTGCCTCGCCTTCGAGGACTCGCGCAATGGGTTGCTCGCGGCGCGCGCCGCGCGCGTGCCGGTCGTCGTCACGCCGAGCACTTTTACCGCGCATGAGGACTTCGATGGCGCGCTGGCCGTGTTGCCTCATCTCGGCGATCCGCATGCGCCGATCGTTCCGATGGTGCGCGGCGAATGGCATCGCTGGGTGGATCTGGCGACACTGCGTCGCTGGCATGAAGACGCCACGCGGCGTCCCGATTCGGCCGCGCGCGGCGCACTGAACGCGGACCAGGCGAACGCGAATGCGAGCGCGTCATGGCGATGAACCGCGGCTACCACGCTGTCCTGATCGATCTGGATGGCACGATGGTCGATACTGCGCCGGACATCGTCGCGGCCACCGGCCTGATGCTGAAAGACTTCGGTGCCGACCCGCTGCCGTCAGGCATGGTGACCGGCTTCATCGGCAACGGCGTGCGCAAGCTCGTGCAACGCTCGCTGAACGCGGCGGGCCTCGGCCAGCATGTCGAACTGGAGCACGCGCAGCACGTATTCGAGCGGCATTACGCGGTGACCAACGCGGAACTGGGTCGGGTATATCCCGGCGTGATGGCCGGGCTGCACGCGTTGCGGCAGCACGGGTACCGCTGCGCGTGCGTGACCAACAAGCCGCAGGCGCTGGCGGCGGCGCTGCTCGACAAAACGGGGCTCGCCGCTCATCTGGACGGGCTGGTCGCGGGCGACACCGTGGCGCGCATGAAACCGTCGCCCGAACCGCTTTGGCACGCGTGCCGGCTGCTCGACGCCGAGCCCGAACGTTCCGTGCTGGTCGGCGATTCATCGGTCGATGTCGCGGCGGCGCGCGCGGCCGGTCTGCCGGTCTTTATCGTCAGCTATGGCTATGGCAGCGCGAGCGGCGCCGACATGCCGCGTTGCGACGCGCTGATCGATTCGTTCGAGGCGTTGCCGGCGATTCTGGCGCAAGCGCGGCCGGCATTGCGCGCTTGATTCCAGCCGCTAACTCGCCGACAACAACCCCGCGACCCGCGCCGACTTCGTCTGCACCGCGATGTCTTTCGCCGTCATTCCCCGGTTGTCCTTCAACGACCGGTTCGCGCCGCGCGCGAGCAACAGCTGGGCAGTCTCCGCGCGATCGTAGCCGGCCGCCCACATCAGCGCGGTCAGATCGTTCTTGTAGGTCCGGTTCACGTCGACGCCGGCATCGAGCAATTGACCGACGACCTTCGTGTGCCCCTCGCCCGCCGCGTATTCCATCGCGGTCTTGCCGACGCGATCGGTCGCGAGCGGATCGGCGCCATGCGCGAGCAGCAGCGCGACGATCTCGTCGAAGCCGCCGTAGGCGGCGGCCATCAGCGGTGTATCGCCCGGCGCGTTCGCATGCTGGACGTTCGCGCCGCGCTCGATCAGGGTGCGCGCCATCGCCGTATCGCCCTTCTTGCACGCGGTGACGAGCGCGGTGTCGCCGATCCGGTTCATCGCATCGACCGACGCGCCGCGCTGCAGCGCCGCGACGACCGACTGCTGATCGTCGTCCTTCGCGGCCGCGAGCAGTTGGCGGTTGATTTCCCCCTGGTCCTGCGCGAGCGCTGGCACGCAAGCACCGAACGCGGCGGCGAGCAGAACGGCGGCCACAAGTGGCCGAGTGATCATGTCTGTCATCGTGTCTTCCCCCGCTACTGCAGATTGTTGATATAGGCGGCCAGATGATGGATGTCGTCGTCGGTCAGATTACGCGTCACGCTGGCCATGTTGCCCGCATCGTTGGTGCGCGTGTGCGAGCGAAAGTCCTGCAACTCCTTGACGATGTACTGATAATGCTGGCCCGCGACGCGCGGAATCTCGTTCTGCCCGGAAAAGCCGCCCAGGTGGCACATCGTGCACAACACCTCGGCGGCCTTCCTGCTGCCCGCTTCTATGCCGGCGCCATCCGCTTTGAACTGCACCGATATGGGCTTCTGCGCGGCGAAGTAGTCGGCGAGGTCCTGCATGTCCTCGGCCGACAGGTTCGCCGCCATCGGCGACATGCGCGGATCGCTGCGCCGTCCCTGCTTGAAGTCCTTCAATTCCAGATATATATAGCGCGCGGTTTGGCCGGCCAGAATCGGATAGTCCGGATTGGTCGAATTGCCCATCGGCCCGTGACAGGCCACGCACACCTGCGCTTTCGCCTTGCCCGCCTCGGCGTCGGCGCGCGCGCCCGACGGCAGCCATGCGGCGATCAATCCGCCGCACAGCAGCGCCACCCATGCAGCGCGCGCCCCACCCGGCGCTCCCCGCGGCGCCGGCCCCCTCATGGCACCGCGAACACGATGACGCTATTGCCGCGCTTGTAGTCGAGCTGCGTATTGCCGCCCGCCGCGACCGCCACGTATTGCTTGCCGTCGAGCGTGTACGACACGGCCGGCGCGTTGACGCCCGCGCCGCACTGGAACTCCCACAGCTTCTTGCCGTTCGCGGCATCGAACGCGCGGAACAGGCCGTTGCCCTCGCCGTTGAACACGAGGCCGCCCGCCGTCGCGAGTACGCCGCCGATCAGCGGCTGGTCGGTCTTGTAGTCCCACGCGATCTTGCCGGTGTCGACGTTGACGGCCGACAGCTGGCCCCATTGCGCCTCGGACGGGATCACCTTGAACGCGCCGCCGAGCCACAGCTTGCTGCCGCCCGGATAGGCGGCGTCCTCGACCTGGTACGTCATCGGCTGATGCAGGTTGGCCGCGTAGACGAGACGCGTCTGCGGATCGAACGCGATCGGCGACCATTCGACGCCGCCGTTCGCGCCCGGCAACATGCGCGCGCCGGCCGCGGTCGGCAGCGTCCACATGTTTTCCTGCGGAATCATCGCCTGCGAGAAGCGGATCAGACGGCCGGTCGCACGATCATGCACGTACACGTGACCGGTCTTGCCCGCATGCACGATGCCGGGGATCATCTTGCCGTCGTTGTCGCGCACGTCGATCAGCACCGGCGGGCTCACCGCGTCGAGGTCCCAGACGTCGTGCGGCACGTACTGGTAGTGCCATTTGTACTTGCCGGTGTCGAGATCGATCGCGACGAGCGAGTCCGTATAGAGGTTGTCTCCCGGCCGGATCGCGCCATACAGGTCCGGCGACGGATTGCCGACCATGAAGTACACCGTGTTCGTTTTCCGGTCGATCGCCGGCGTCATCCACACGCCGCCGCCGAGCGTCTTGTAGAAGTCGCCGCCCTTGTCGGCCAGCTGCTTCTTCTCTGCGTCGATGTCGCGCTTCTCGTCGCGGCCGGTCGCGTCTTTGGTCGCCCACACGCCTTCCTGGCCGGTTTCGGGAATCGTGTAGAAAGTCCACAGCAACTGGCCGGAATTCGCGTCGTACGCCTTCACGAAGCCGCGAATGCCGTACTCGCCGCCGTTCGTGCCGATCAGCACCTTGCCGTCGACGACCGCCGGTGCCATCGTTTCCGAGTAGCCCTGGTCGGGATCGGCGATCTGGGTTTGCCACAGCACGTTGCCGGTTTTGGCGTCGAGCGCGACGAGCTTGGAGTCGAGCGTGCCCATATAGAGCCGGTCACCCGAAATCGCTACGCCACGGTTGTTGGGTCCGCAACAGAACGTCGTGACCGGACCCATCTTGTGCTTGTAATGCCAGTACTCCTTGCCCGTCTTCGCATCGATCGCGTACACATGATTGAAAGACGTGGTCAGGAACATCACGCCATCCTTCACGATCGGCGCGGTTTCCATCGATTCGTTGACAGCCGTCTGGAAGATGAACACTGGTTTGAGCTTCGCGACGTTCGTCCTGTTGATCTGCGAGCCCGGGTAATAGCGCGTCTGCGCATACGAGCCGTTCGAATGCAGCCAGACCGCCGTCATGCTGCCGGCGCGATCGAGCTGATCCTGGGTGACGGGCTGAAGCGTCGATGGCACCGGCGCGGCGGTGGTGGTCGTGCTGTTCTGTACTTCGTCGGCGGCATGAGCCGCGGGCAAGCCGAACGCGATGGCGAGCAGTGGCAGGCCGACAATTCCCTGAATACGGTTGAATGGCATGAGCGTCTCCTAGCTTTTTATATTCCTATGAATTGCAGGGCAGGAGTGCGACATGGATCCACGCGGACGACAGCGTGAAAGAACACGGTGGCGCAACCCTCGCAGACAACAAAAGCGTACGGCTTCGAATCGTTGTTTAGCTCTGTCAGGACGGGTCGGCTTCGCAGAGGGGGAGAAGTGAGGCACGGGTCCGCGGCAAACCGGCTCGATTAAGGGTAGGCGATGTGTTGTGGATTTTCTAGAGTAAAGCGTTAACGAGTAGCAAGCGATCGGCGCGCATCGTTGTCGCCAGTCACTGCCGCGCTGGTCATCGTTTTCACCTACGTTGCGACGAGTGGACTACGCGTCGAAACCGAACAGCCGGCGTGGCGAATATGCTCATGAGTATTTCCACTGAATAGACCGCTCATTGAGCCGATCAGAACCGCCCGCCGCGCCAATCTGCGCCCTGCAGATAGTTCCGGTTGCTCTGTTCCGGATTGCGGTTTACCAGAGGTCGCGCGTAAAGCGGGTGATGCAGGCTGCGCACTTCGTGCTCGAGCCTGAAGCAACGCTCCCCGGACGCCAGATCGACGAGGTCGGCAAACCGGTATTGATGCGGCTCCTCTCCATATACGAGGCCTTTTTCGGCGAGCCGCCTGAACGGCTCCGAAAAAGCCGCCGTGTAAATGGCGATGTGGTGTCCGTCGTATTCAGGAACGGGCTCGGTTGTCTCCGCATACAGCAGTTGCTGATGCGTGCCGATGTCGATGATCGCGCGGTGCAAGCCATGCTTCTCTTCGATGTCGACGGGCGCATCGAACATATCGCGGTAAAAGCGTGCGATAGGCAGCGCGCGGCCGACCGGCACATCCATCTTCACGAACGCGATGCCCAGATCGATTTGCGACCACGGAGCCGACGCGGATCGATCGACGGGATCGAGGCACTCGTAGCGGTTGCCCCAGGGACACGTCACTTCGACACTGCCTGCGCGCTCCGTCCAGCCGAACCCGGTGCCGGCGAGCAGCGGCTCGACCGAGCGCAAACGCTTCACCAGCGCGTCGAGTTCGCCCACCACGAGACCGACACTGCCGCGCAAACGTTGCGCCGCCCCGTGCGGCAAGTGAATCTGCGAGCGGCCGATGTTGATCCACATATTCTCGACCCCGGTCATCACGAACGGATCGCGCGTGAGCCCGAGGCCGGTGACGTAGAAGGCGGTCGCGAGAATCTGGTTGGGGATTTTCAGGTTGACGTGTTCGAGCAGGATCAGATTGCCGGTATCGTCGTTAGCGTAAGAGTGTTCCATGTGTCTGCCTTGTGCATGAGCCGCGAAACGCTGGGCAAATTATGCATCAACAGCGCAAATGGTTCGTATCGAGCGACGCGCAGGCGCTTATCTCTTCAGTACCTTCCACGGTCCATCGCCAGTTTTGCAGACGATCGGCGTCCAGGTTTGCGTCTGTCCTTTCGCAACCGCGGTCAGCGTCGCGGTCCGGCAGGTTCGATCGCCGTCCTTCGTCGTATCCTGCGGCGTCACCGTGCCCTTGATCGAAACGGAATTGCCGGTCCCCGCATTGCTCCACTCGTACGATTCGCCATCCTTTTTCGTATCGAGCGCCTTTTGCGCCGCATCGTTGAGCGCTTTGCGGTCGGCTTCGTGCATGTAGGTGACGGGCGTGTCTTTCAGAAAGTTCAGGTTCGCTGCATGGCACAAGAAGGGGCTGGCGAGCAGCGCCGCTGCCGTCAACCACTGCGTGATCGTGAGGGAGTGCACGGCGTCGTGTGTGAGCGCGCGCGCGCCGGGAAGCAATTGACGTGACATCTGGTTTTCTCCTCGAGATCATCCGCGACCCGCTTCGTCCGCGAGATCGCCGTTTTGCTGGAATGCGTCGATGAGGTCGGCCACCGAGCCGCGTCGGCTGATGTGGCCGACACGAACCTCGAGCCCCTCGGCGCGCAGCAGGTCGCGCACGTCCGCGTGAGCGCCGACGACCTTCATCCCGGTGCCCGCCGCCTGCAGCGCGACGTGCATCGCCTTGAGCATGCGCGCGCCCGCCAGATCGACGACCGGCGACGCCGACAGATCGCAGATCACGAGCCGCACCGGCTCGGGCGCGGCGCGGATCATGCGCCAGATCGTCTCGCGTACGTGCTCGACGTTAAAGTACAGCAGCGACGCCTCGACCCGCACCGCCAGCACATGCGCAATCGTCTCGTTCTCGGCATGACGTTCGAGATCGGAGAAATAGCGCGTGCCGGGAATACGCCCGAGCATCGCGACATGCGGATGCGCGGCGCGGCGGATGATCAGCAGCATCGACACCAGCACCGCGACGATCACGCCCTTCAGGATGCCCAACAGCAGCACCGCCGCGAACGCCACCATCGAAATCGCGAATTCGAAGCGGCTCACGCGCCACACATGACGCAATTCGCGGACATCGACGAGGCCTTTCACGGCCACGAGCACGATCGCCGCCAGCACGACGTTGGGCAGATTCGCGAGCAGTCCGGTGAGGAACATCAGACAGAAGCCGATCGCCAGCGACGCGAAGACCAGCGCCAGCGGGCTTTTCGCGCCGGCCTTGTCGTTCACCGACGATTGCGACAGCCCGCCCGCGACCGGAAACGCCTGGAACAATCCCGCGGCAAGATTGGCCGCGCCGAGACCGAGCAATTCCTGGCGGGCGTCGATCTCGTCACCATGTGCCTGCGCGAGCGCGCGCGCGGCCGACACGCTCTCGACATAGGCGAGCAACAGGCACGCGAACGCGAGCGAGATGATGCCATCGACATCGCTTACCCGCAGCCCCGGCAGACGGAATTCAGGCAAGCCCTGAGGCAGCGCACCCACCAGCGTAAAGCCGCGGCTGGCCAGCGACGTGACGGACAGCGCGACGATCGACGCAGCGACCACGGCGAGCGCCACCGGACGCCCCGGCAAAAACTTTTCGCCGAGCAGCAGCAACGCGATGCAAACGAGGCCGAAGGCGAACACGCTGACATTGGTGAGCGGAAGCTGCCCCCACAGCACGGCGATCCGTTCGAAGAAAAATTCACCGCCGCCTTTCACGCCGAACAGCTTCGGCAACTGGGTCATCGCGATCGTCAGCGCGGCGCCCGCCTTGAAGCCGAGCAGAATCGTCTCGCTGATGAAGCTGACGAGCGAACTTAGGCGCAGCAGCCAGCCGATCACGCACATGCAGGCAATCAGCACCGACGTGAGCGCGGCGATCGAAGCCCAGCGCGCCGGATCACCGTCGGCCATCGTCGCAACCGTCACGCCGACCAGCATCGAGATCGCCGAGGTCGGGCCGACCGCGAGCTGGCGCGACGAACCGAACAGCGCGTAACAGAGGCCGCCGACCAGATAGCCGTAGATGCCGTATTGCGGCGGCACGCCGGCGAGCGACGCATACGCGAGCGATACCGGAATGCCATAGGCCGCGAGCGTCACACCGGCGACCGCGTCTTTCGCGAGCCAGCGCGGCTGATAGCTTCGCAGCCATTGCGCGGGCGGAAACGCGGAGCGCCACCCGCGCGCGGGTGGCGTGGCTGACGCGAGGCCGGTGACGCCAGGTGGGTGGTTCAACGTAGCGCCTCGAGTACGAAAGCGGTGCCGACGGAAGCACGGGCGCGCGGCGCGGGCATGGCCACTTCCGACCCCGGGCGGCTCAAAGCGAATCCTTGACGCGCTGCCACGTGTGATCCGGGTTGAATTCGGTCACCGGCGGCGCATGCGGGCCACGGTCTTTCTGGTAGATCACGCCGTTGTTGCTGACCACGAAGGTCATCACGCCGCTCTTGCCGTACTGCGCCGGATAAGCGACCATCGCGAACCCCGCGATCATGTGGCCGTTGATCACGTAGCTGAACGCGCCGCCCGGCGCGTTCTTGCCCTGCCGCGTCAGGATCTGGAACTGGTAGCCCCGGTAAGGATCGCCCGCCGCGTGGCCTTTCAGATATTCGGAGCTGGCCGCGACGAGCGGGCCGAACGGACTTTCCTCTTCGTCGCTGTTTTCGTCGGTATGCCAGTAGAGACCGTCCTGCTTGCCCGGCGTGCTGGCCAGTTTCTGCGCGTATTCGTGCAGGCCGTCGTGGTTCCGGTCGCGCGACGCATATTGGCGCTGCGCGTCGAGATAAGCCTCCAGCACCCTGATCGCTGCGAGTTCATTGGAGCCGATGCGTCGATTGATCAGTTCTTCTTCGCCCTCTTCGGTCGCGAAGCGCCAGCCGCCGCCGTCCTTGACGATCGGTATCGGCATCGGCCACGCCTCGTCGCCGACCAGCAGAATCCGCCGGTTCGGTCCCCTGTCGTCGAGCACGTGATAGGCGTCGAGCTCCTTGCTCGCCTTGGCCCAGTTCGCCTCGTTCTCCGCCTGATCCGGCGACACCACGAGGCTCTTGTGCGCTTCGCCGAAGATCGCGACGAGCGACGCTTCGTCGTCGGTCTTCAGCGCGCTGGACAGCGCGGCGACCGCGTCTTCCGGGGTGGCGAAAGTGCGCTGCCCTGCGGCGAACGCCGCCAACGGAACCGACAGCGCGAGCACCATCGCGCACAGCCGCCGCGATGAGGTCACGCGTCGCCGCGAAACGTCGCGTGCGCGCTTTCCGGTGATGCTCTGCCCGCTCATGGCTGCTCCTTATCGCCGTCCGCCGCCGCGGCCGCCACCACCGGCCCGCGGCGTGAATCCGCCACCCCCGCGCCCGCCGCCGGAAAATCCGCCGCCGCCACCGCCGCCGAATCCACCGCCACCGGCGTATCCGCCTCCGCCGCCACGCGCCGCCGACTGGCGGCTCGCCGCGCCGCGCGCGCTACTGGCTTGCGCATCGCGCGCCGAGCCGTAGCCGCTGAACGCATCGCCGCCGCGCGCGCCCGTCGACGCGGTCGGACGCTGGGACGGCTGCGGCCGCCCTTGCGCGCCAGCGCCGCCCCCTGCGAAGTTGGCGCCCGCACCGCCGCCAGCACCGCCTGCGCCGCCACCCGCAAAGTTCGCACCGGCAACGCCGCCTGCTCCGCCGCGGTTGCCGCCTGCCAACCCACCACCCGCACCCGCGCCGCCGCCGCGCGACGGCGGATCGCCGACCCGCTGCGTGCGCGCCGAACGATCCGAGATACCGCTGACCTAGCCCGGCTTCTTGTCCGGGGTCCATGCGGAGGTACCGCCTCCCTGCCCGCGACCGCCGCCGCGGTTGATGTCGCCGGTGTTGACATTGCCGCTGTTGATATTGCCGCGCTCGACGTTCCTATCGCCCCGGTTAACGGTTCTATCGCCGCGCTCGACGTTTCTTTCGCGGTTGATGTTGATGTTGTTGTTGCCGCCGCCCCCGTAATGCGTTTCATAGTGCCCGCCGTTCCAGGCGGCGGTAATCGCCGCGCCCCAGATCAGCCCCGTCGCGAGCGCGGCGCCGGGCGCGTACGGATAGTAGTAGGCCGGATAGGGGGTCGGCGCATACGCGTAGGTCACGGGTGCACTGGCCACCACGACGGTCTGCGGGTTGTACTGCGGCACGTAGATCACCTGCGGATCGGCCGGCTGGATCTTGATCACTTCCTTCTCGACGACCACGACCTGCTTGTCGTCGGATTTCAGGTGCCCCGCCGACTGCGTTTGGCGCCGGAAGCGCTGAATCGCTTCGAGCACCGAGCCCTGATCGGCCACGACGGCTTCGCCGAGATCGATCGTCCAGTCGAGATCGGTGCTCATGTTCTTGACGATGTCGGGGTAATTCAGCAGCGCCTTCACCGGATCGTGCCACGCGTCGTTGAGCTTCAGCGACTTGTTGTTCTTGTACTGGTCGAGAAACCGGTCGGCCTGCACGATTTCCACCGGATAGGTGGATGCAGGCAGGATGATCGCGATCAGATCGTCCGGATACAGCGCGATCGGTCCGACGAGCTTGTCGAGCGTCGCCGCGGGAATGGGCGCGTTTACCGCGTTCGCGGGGGCGTTCGCGGCCGGCGCCTGCGCCAGCGACACCGCAATGGAGAACGCGCCGCAGCACGCCAGAAGCGCGGCGCCCAGCACATGGCTGACGCGTCGCGCGCGCCTCGGCTCGTCGTCGAGCGCCGTTGCAAACGGGATGGTGCGTGCACGCGCACGCGAATCGCGGTCCATCGATGCTTCCCCTTGCGCTTCGTCAGCGGCCTCGGGCTGCATCGCTACGCGGCAGTCCACGGCCATAATCTTCGACAGACAGTTCTCCGAAGCAATGGAAACGACCTGCACCTGTTGCATGAATACAGTTTGGAAATCACAAACGATATTGCAAATACGACCTTGGTCCGATTGCGCCAAACAAGCCCGCGACAGCATGATGAAAGCGAACCTGCCATTGCTGCGCATCCACCGCGCGGCAACCGGTCCCATCAGAATTCCCATTCACGGGTGCCGGTTGCGCCCTCACGCCTGCACCAACAGGCAGCCGGCGACTCGCACCCGCGTGTGCCCACGCAAGGAGCTGTCGTGAACAAATCGACGAAATATGCCGTTATTGCCGCGTTGACGGCGTCGCTGTCGCTGGAAGGCATCGCGCAATCGAGGCCGATAGCGTATCCGGCCAGAGGGCAGAGCCCGCAGCAACAGCAGCAGGACGAAGGGGCCTGCTATGCGTGGGCGAAGAACAATACCGGCATCGATCCGACCCAGGTCGCCAACGCCCCGCCCCCGCCTTCCGGCCCCGCGGTGGGAGGCGGCGAGCGCGTGCAGGGCGCGGCCCGCGGCGCGGCCGGCGGCGCAATCATCGGCGCGATTGCGGGAGACGCCGGCAAGGGCGCGGCGATCGGCGCGGCGACCGGCACGATGGTCGGTGGATCGCGCGCGCGGCAGAACCGGCGTGCGGCCGCGGCAAATTCGCAGGCGCAAACACAGGGCGCGATGGACACGTTCAATCGCGCTTTCGCCGCATGCATGTCGGGCCGGGGTTACACCGTCAATTGACCACGCAAGGGGAACAGCATGATTAACGGCAAACTGATCATCGCGGCGGCGCTCGTGTGTGTCGCGAATACGGGGTTCGCTCAGACGGAGGCACCGGTCACGGTCAAGAGCGAGCCCGGCAAAGTCACGGTGTCGGGCACGGTCAAAACCACCTCGACGGTCGTCGGCATCGAGCCGGAAACGCGCACCGTCCTGCTGAAGGATCCGAAGGGCAAGGTCGTGCAGGTCGTGGTCGGCGAGGAAGCGCGCAACTTCGATCAGATCAAGGTCGGCGACGTGGTCAAGGCCGAGTATTCGCAGGCGCTGACCCTCATGCTGAAAAAAGGCAACGCGCCGCTGACCGCCAACGAAACGCAGACGCTCGATCGCACACCGGCAGGCGCGAAACCCGGCGGCTCGGCCTCCCGCCAGGTCACGATCATGGCTAACGTGATCGCGGTCGATCACCAGAGCGGCGTGGTCACGCTGAAAGGCCCGCAAGGCAATTTGGTGGATCTGGTCGTGCAGGACCCTGAACAGCTGAAGCGGATCAAGAAAGGCGACCAGATGCAAGCGGTCTATACCGAGGCCGTGGCCATCGCCGTGGAGCCGGTTGCCGGCAAATAGCGGGCATGGCTCGCATCAGATCAGGCGGTGCGCTTGCGCGAGGTCGCTGAGGGGCGGCGAAAAATCAGCGCGTCGGAAACGCACCGTCGAGAAAACCCGCATTGCATTGGGACTTGCCGGCAGATGCGCAAGGCGAAACTCGATTTCGTGCGCGGGACGCGCATCTCCCTCTTCCACGACGACGTTCATCCGGTCGAGCCGGTATTTGCTCTTGCGCACGTAGACATGCGCGTCCGGCGCCTGCAGTACACCGCACATCACGTCGAGATGCCGCTCCAGCGCCTCGGTCTTCAGGCCCAGCTGCGCTAGAGCCTGATCGTTCTCTTCGATCTGCGCCTGCAGCTTCGCCACCTCCGCGTAATTCGACGACGCGTCGCTACCCAGCAGCGAGCGCACGCCCGCCCCTTGCCGTTCGAGAATCGTCAGACGCGTTTTCAGCAGCGCTCTTTCGCGTTCCAATTCGTCCTGCCGCGACGTCTCGGCCTCGATCTTGCCGAGGCCTTCGAGCACGAGCTGATCGACGATCCGCAACAGGATTTCATGCCGCAACGCGGCTTCGGACTCGCCGCACACGCGCACCTGGTGATCGCTGAAGTTGAGGGTCGTCTGCGCGAGGTCGGTCTGGGTCGTCTCGCCTCGTTGGCCGACGCCGAAAACGCGCCGCTCGTCGAAGGCCATGCCGAGCACCGCGAATACCGGATCGGCAACGGGATGGTCGCTGAAGAACTGATTCAGCTCGTGGGAGCGGTTGAAGACCGGGCAGACGTCGTCGGGTGTGGCGAAAAAGGCGTGGATGTATGGGTCGGTCGCCCACGCCGCCGCGCTCGCTTCGCGCGCGGGGGGCACTTCATCGGCGAGCCGGTCCAGATAGGCGAGCGTGTGTTGCACGGCGGGCCGCAGGCGCGACGCATAGTTGCGCGCGAGCCGCAACGACGGACAGAGCCCGACGATCCGCTCGACGATTTCCTGCGCCTGCTGATCGTCGCTCTCCTGGTCAGCGCTGCGCTTCGTCAGCCACGACAACAGACCCATCTCCGGCTCCCGTCGCCCGTTACGACTCGTCGCGCTCCGGCAGCAGCTGCGCGACGATCGTGTGGTTCTTCCAGAACAGGTTATGCACGCGGCTTTGCAGTATGCGCAGCCCGTCCGTGGGCACGTCGTCGAAGACGACCACCGCACCCGGACGCGAACCCGTGCCGGGCACCCGCTGGATCGAGCTGAAGCGCGGGAATCCGTAGCGAATCAGGAACTCGCCGATCTCTTCGTCGGAGACGCTTTCCTCGACGTTTCCAAGAAACAGTTCAGCCATGATGCTTACTCCTCCAGACCCTAAGCGACGATGTTCAATCCGCCGTCGATATACAAGGTGGAACCGGACACCCGCCGTGCATACGGCGTGGCCAGAAACGCACAGGTATAGCCGACGTCCATGATGTCGACCAGTTCGCCGAGCGGCGCGCGCTGCACCGCTTCGTTGAGCAGCAGCTCGAAATCCCTCAGGCCCGAAGCGGCGCGAGTCTGCAGCGGTCCGGGAGAAATCGCGTGCACGCGGATGCCCTTCGGTCCCAGCTCGAACGCCAGATAGCGCGCGCAGGCTTCGAGCGCCGCCTTGACGGGGCCCATCAGGTTGTAATTCGGCACCACCTTGTTCGCGCCGTAGTAGCTCATCGTCAGCATGGTGCCGCCGTCTTTCATCAGCGGCGCGGCGAGGCGCGCCATCCGCACGAACGAATGGCACGAGATATCGATCGCGCTCAGGAAGCCCTCGCGTGACGATTGCAGCAAGCCGCTCTGCAGATCCGCTTTGGGCGCCCATGCAACGGCGTGAACGAGAATGTCGAGCTCCCCCCATGTTTTCTCGATCCGGTCGAACACGGCCTCCATTTCGTCCTCGCCCGTTACGTCGAGCGGCATGAAGATCTCGGCATCGAGTGCTTTGGCGATCGGCTCCACATAAGGAAGCGCCTTATCGTTCGCATAGGTGAGCGCGACGCTCGCGCCGAGCTCGCGAAACGCCTTCGCGCATCCATAGGCAATCGAATGCTCGTTGGCGACGCCGGTCACGAGGGCCTTCGCACCTTCGAGAATCAAACGCGGTTGCTCGACAGACATGGTGAAACTCCTCTATGGGGCGATAGCGCGCGTATGACGGGCAATCATCAGTTCTTCGTTGGTGGGCACGACCCACACCGCCAGCTTGCTCGAAGCGGTCGTGATCAGCGACCCGTTCGCCCGATTGGCCGCGTCGTCGAGTTCGGCGCCGAGCCACGCGGCGTCGCGCACGATGCGCTCGCGAATCTCGACCGCGTGCTCGCCGATGCCGGCCGTCAGCACCAGCGCGTCGATACCTTGCATCGCCGCCGCGAGACTGCCGAGTTCGCGCCCGATGCGGTAGGTGTAGACGTCGATGGCAAAGCGCGCGCGCGGGTCGTCGCTGTCGAGCAGCACGCGCATGTCGCCCCCGATGCCCGACAGGCCGAGCAGCCCCGAGCCCTTGTAAATCAGGTCCGCGATCGCCTGCGAATCCATCTTCAGCTCGTCGAGCAGATAGAGAATCACGCCGGGGTCGAGGCTGCCGCAACGCGTGCCCATCGGCAGGCCTTCCACCGCCGTGAAGCCCATCGTGCTGGCCACGCTCTTGCCCGCGACCATCGCGCACATGCTCGCGCCGTTGCCCAGATGCGCGACCACGGTGCGCCCCGCCGCCGCGTCCGGTGCGATCTGCGGCAGCACGCTCGCGATGTATTCGTACGAAAGCCCGTGAAAGCCATAGCGCCGCACGCCGTGGTCGGTAATCGACGGGGGCAGCGCATAGGCTTGCGCGGTCTCGGTCTGCGTGCGATGAAACGTGGTGTCGAAGCACGCGACCTGTGGAAGGTCGGGACGCAGTTGCGCAAGGATGCGGATCGGCGCGAGGTTATGCGGCTGATGCAGCGGCGCAAGCGGGCTCAGGCTGTCCAGCTGGTCGATCACCTCGGGGGTCACGATAACGGGCCCGGTAAAGCGCTGTCCGCCATGCACGACTCGATGCCCGACCGCCTTCAGTTGATTGCCGCTGCCGTGCTCGCGCAAAAAGCCGCCCAGATATTCGATCGCGCCCTGATGGCCGAGGCGATGGCCGTCGCCCCATTCGTGCGAGCTGACATTGCCGTCGCGATCGGTCGCGCGAAAACGCGGGTTCGTGTAAAGCGCTTCGATCTGGCCGCGCAGAATCAGCTCGAGTTGCGCGTGTTGCGCGTCGAAGGCTCGGAACTTGAGGCTAGACGAGCCTGCGTTCAATACGAGGATCACATCCGACATGGCGTCACCCGACCACCTTGGCGGCCTCGCGCCTTGCCTTCGCCACCAGTGCGGCGACCGCGCACGACGCGAGACGCGTCGACAGCGAATCCGCGCGGCTCGTCAGAATGATCGGCACGCGCGCGCCTAGCACGATGCCCGCCGCGTCCGCGCCGGCCAAAAACGACAGGCTTTTCGCCAGCATGTTGCCCGCTTCGAGGTCCGGCACCACCAGTACATTGGCGCGTCCCGCCACCCGCGATTCGATCTTCTTGATGCGCATGGCTTCGAGGCTGATCGCGTTGTCGAGTGCAAGCGGACCGTCGACGAGACCGCCGGTGATCTGTCCGCGGTCCACCATCTTGCACAGCGCCGCCGCTTCCACCGTCGATGGAATCTTCGGATTGACGCTCTCGGTCGCGGACAGGACCGCCACGCGGACTTCGTCGAATTTCAGCGCGTGCCCGAGATCGATCGCGTTCTGCAGGATGTCGACCTTCTCTTCGAGCGTCGGCGCGATGTTGATCGCGGCGTCGCTGATGATCAGCGCGTTCTCGTACGCGGGCACGTCCATCACGAAGCAATGGCTGATGCGCCGCTCGGTGCGCAGGCCGGTGTCACGGCGAATCACCTCGGCCATCAGCTCGTCGGTGTGCAGGCTGCCCTTCATCATGGCCTCGGCCTTGCCTTCGCGCACCAGTTGCACGGCTGCGGCGGCAGCGGCATGGCTATGCGGTGCATCGACGATCGTGAAGTCCGAGATGTCGATGCCGTGCTCGGCGGCGACCGCTTCGATACGGACGCGTGGCCCGACCAGAACCGGCTCGATCAGGCCCATGCTCGCCGCTTCGACCGCGCCCTGCAGCGAACTCTGGTCGCACGGGTGCGCGACCCCTGTCGGCATCGCCGGCAGCGTCTGGCAGAACTCGATCAGGCGCTGATACTTCGCGTGCTTTTCCATCGGCTTATTCCTCGTGTGTACAACGCGTTAGATTCGTGACGCGCGATGCGCCCGGCTTACCTGCGCCGTGCTTACCGTTGCGTCACGCTTGCGTCCGGCCGCGCATCGTGCAAGTCGTTCACATGCGCGTGGGGTCAGGCAAACGCGCGTCGCGCTTGCGATTCATCCGCGAACCCAGCACCGCGCGGATGCGTTCGAACGCGTCCTTTTGCGCGGCGTCGGGCGACGCGTTCAACACGCGCTCGTCGCTCGCCAGCTTGTCGAGCAGTTGCAGAAAGCGCTCGCGGTCCTCGCTATGGGAAAGCAGCTTAGGCAGCGTCGCAATCGCCCGGTCCGGTTCGAGGCTGACGATGATTTCCTGCTCGCCCCGGATGCGCCGCCAGTGATCGCTGCTGATGTCCGGCAGATACTCGGCGTAGCTTTCGGCGATCTCCTTGCGCAACTCGTAGCGCGCGAGCGGCAACGATTCGCCCCTTCGCGACAACAGGAAGGCCGCGCGCGCGAGCGCCTCCGTGTAGCCGCCGTCGCCGATCGCCTCCAACACCGTGCGCACGAACGGCAACTCGCGCGGATCGATCGCGCCGGTCTGCGCGGGCGCGCCATCGGCCGCGGGCTTGCTCAGATACGTCGCATACAGATTCGCGTACACGCTGAAGAAGCTGGCCTCGGTCGCCGCGTCACGCATCGCGCGGTAATAGTCGAGCGACGCGCTGATCATTTGCGAGCCGTTGCGTTCGAGCTTGCTCCACGGGTTATCGGCGCCGGCACGCTGACGATTCTCACGCACCGATTGCGCCGCCGCCGGCAGCCACCCAAGCCACGGATTCATCGCGGAAACGGCCCAGCGCTGCCAGCGCAACGGATGGAACTGGCGCAGCATGCGGGCGCTCGTTTCGTTCGACATCGCCTGCACGAACGGCTGCGCGAACAGTTCGTACATGCGCTGATTCACATCGGACACCGCGGCGACCGCTTCGAACGGCTTTTCGTCGATGCGGCCGAAGCGGTTGTAGCGCGCGGCAATCTGCTCGAGCCGCCGCTCATGAAATTCCACTTCGTATTCGATCTCTCCGGCCGCGTTGCGGGTCTCGTTGATGGCCATGCCGTAGAGTCCCGGCGGAAACGTCTCGATGGTCTCGAGCACGGAGACGATCTGCCTGTGCTCTTTCTTCGCGACTTTGCCGGACACGAAAATACCCAGATGCCCGATGTTCTGGTGCGTCAGACCGACGATCACCTGACCGCGCGCCTTGATCTCCTCGGTGCTGCCGTACAGGTCCGCGACCCAGTTGAACGCCTGTTGAGGCGGCGTGATGTTGTCGCCCATCGACGCGAACAGGACGATCGGCGAGCGGATTTCACGCAGATCGAACGCCTGGCCGCTGCTGTTCGTCACTGCACCCGACCACAGCTTGTTGCCGACGAACAGGTTGCGCGTGATCCATTCGATCTCTTCGCGATTCATCAGGTAGTAGCTGCCCCACCAGCGCTCGAATTCCAGAAAGCGCGGCGGTTCGGTATCGACGTTCGAGTACAGGTGGTAGTACTTGTCCCAGAACGTATTGGCGGGGTTCAGGTTCTCGAAGTTCTGCACCAGATACGCGCCGTCGAACTTGCCGTTGCCGAGATCCGCCGCGTACGACGCGAGCCACGCGCCGCCCAGCATGCCGCCCGAATAGCGCATCGGGTTGTCGCCCTCGCCTTCGCTCCAGGCGGCGCTCCAGTACGACATCGGGGCACCGTTGATGACGATCGGGCCGGTCTCCTCGGGGTCGGAGCTGGCGAGCATCATCGCCGCCCAGCCGCCCTGGCAATTGCCGATGATCGCGGGCTTCGGACTGTCCGGATGCAGCGCGCGCACCTTGCGCACGAATCGCTGCTCGGCATTGCACACGTCGAGCAGAGTTTGACCGGGTTCGGGGTCGCGAAAGAACACCACGAAGTAGACGGGATAGCCCGCGCGCAGCGCGATGCCCGCCTGCGAATCGTCCTTGAAGCCGCCGATGCCGGGGCCGTGGCCCGCGCGCGGATCGATGATCAGATACGGGCGCTTGCGCACGTCGACGCCCACGCCCTCGAGCGGACGAAGTTGCAGCAGCGCATAGTTGACCGGCCGCTCGAACGTGCGGCCGTCGAGCAGCATGTCGTACTCGAAATGCAGCACCGGCGTGGGACCGCTGACGCTGCGTTCGACGAATTCGTTGCCGCGCCGGTATAGCGTGTCCCAGAAGAGCAGCGAACGCTGCGCGGCATCCACCGTGTATTGCCACGCGCTGAGCGGATCGAATGGCGCGGGCATCGCGCTTGCAGTCGGCGCGCCATCGTGATCGAGGCCGAGCGTTTCGGTGACCCGTTCGTTCAGATGCTGCTGCGCGATTTGCGTGCGCTTTTGCAGCACGCGGGTGATTTTCGAGGCAATGTCCTGGCTTTGTGACAACAGCGTTTCAGCGTCCATCGGAAGACTCCTGAAAGGTGCGCGTCACGATCGCTGCGGACGCACGCGCCGTGCATCGATTGAATCGTGGATTTGGCCCTGGCCTGTGGCAATCGGACCAAGGTCTTATTATGCGCGCGACCCGACGCTGCACCCGGCTTCGGGCGCTGTGCGTGTCGAAGTGACGCAGCGCGACGCGTCATTGAGCGGGGCTCGCCTGCACTGCGGCGGCGATATCGCGGCTCACCGAGGCGAGCGCGCGATCATGCGCGGCGATGATCGGCTCGAAGCCGGGACCGGACACGCTCTCGCGAGCGACCGAGCGGCCGGTGACGGCGCGGAGCTTGCCGGGCGGGCGTACGGCCCACAGCACGTCGACGGTGACGTCGCGCCCCGCCACGGACTCGAAGCGCATCACGTCGATCCGCACGCGCCAGACGACGGACGGATCGCGTACCGCATCGAACACCGAAATCTGCTGCGAGTTCAGCAGTGCGCCGAGGTCGGCCGCGATCACACGGCCGATGTCGCCACCGAGCGGCTGCGCCCAGCGGTCGAATTCATTGACCTCGACCTCGTTGTTGCCGATCCGCGTGACGATCTGCGGCCGGTCCACGATCTCGGGAATCGTGACCGGACCGATCACGGCCGCGATCGGCCGGCTCGCGCCGGTGCTGCTCAGCGATTCGTCGGGGCTCAGCGTGTAGAAGTTCGTCGCCGGCGACTTGCAGGCGCCGAGCAGAGCGGCGGCGAGCGCGAGCATCAGGCAGGCCGTGAGGCGGGCTAAAAAGCGGACCATCGAATCTGTCATGGCTTCTTGCCCTCCGACTTGCCGCGCACGAGCGACTCCGGATGCTGCGCCAGATAGTCGGACAAGGTGCGCAGCGACGCCGCGGTGCGGGTCAGCTCACGCATCGCGTCCTCGGTCGACTGCTGCAGCGACGAGTCCGGCTGCAGCGCGGCATTCGCCGAATCGAGCGTGGATTGCGCCGACAGCAGCGTGTCGAGCGCTTTCGGCACGACCTGGGTGTGGAGCTGCCCGAGCATCGCGTTGGTGGTGCGCAGCGTCGAGCGCGCGTCTTTGCCGATATCCTCGAACGGTATGTTGTTGATCTTGGTCAGCAGTCGCGAGACGGAGTCCTGCAGCGATTGCAGCGTGCGCGGAGTCGCCGGCATTTCGGGCGGCGTCTTGGTCCAGTCGATCGACGCCTTCGGCGCGTCGGGGAAAAAATCCACCGCGAGATAGAGCTGGCCCGTCAGCGGATTGCCGCTTCTCAACTGGAAGCGCAAGCCGCGCTCGACGAGGAAGTTTGCAAGCGCGCGCGGGTTCTCGACGAGCCGTCCGCCGTCGCCAGCGCCGTCCTTCTGATAGCGCGACGTGAACCGCTCCGGATAAAGATTGATTTCGACCGGAATGCTGAACTGGCGCGTCTTCGGATCGAAGCGCGTGTAGATCGCCGTCACTTCGCCGATCACGACGCCGCGGAAATCGACGGGCGCGCCGACCGTCAGACCGCGTACGGAATCGGTGAAATTCACCACGTACTTGTCGACGATGCGATCGTGCTGCTCCATCGCGTCGGCGCGCCTGGGGTACAGCTCGAACCGCGTGCCGCTATCGGCGCTCGTCTCTACCTGCGATCCTGGCGGCGATTCGAACGCGATCCCGCCGATGATGATCGACACGATCGACTGCGTTTCGAGGCGCAAGCCGTTGCTGTCGAACGACATGTCGACACCGCTGGCGTGCCAGAAACGCGTGTCGGTTCTCACGAACCGGTCGTAGGGCGCGTTGACGAACACCTTCACGGTGACGCCACGGCCGTCCGGGTCCAGGTGAAACGACGAGACCTGGCCCACCTGGATTCTGCGGAAAAACACCGGCGTACCCACGTCGAGCGAGCCGAGTCCAACTCCGTGCAACGTGTACTCGCGCCCCGGCACGTCGCTCGCGATCGCGGGCGGTTCCTCGAGGCCGACGAAACTGCGTCGCGCTTTCGGCGAATTGCCGACATCGACGTCGATATACGAGCCCGACAGCAGCGTGCCGAGCCCCGATACCGTGCCGCCCGAAATGCGCGGACGCACCACCCAGAAGCGCGTGTTGTCGACGAGCAGGTCCGACACGTCACGCGTGACCTCGGCCTTGGCCACCACGCGCTTGTGATCCGGCGTCAACGATACCGCTTCGACCACGCCGATGTCGACGTCCTTGAACTTGAGTTTCGTCTTGCCTGCTTCGAGACCGTCGCCGGTCTTGAAGCTGATGCTGATCTGCTCGCCGCGCTCCATCACCGCCTTCACCGCGAGCCAACCGCCGATCAGGATCGCGACGATCGGCACGAGCCAGACCAGTTGCATCCGCCAGCGCGAGCGCGGTACCGGCTCGGCGGCGGGCAACTCGGGCTCTTCAGTCGGAGTGGACACGTTCGGTCTCCATAGCGTCCCACATCAGGCGCGGATCGAAGGCCATCGCGGCAAGCAAGGTCAGCACGACGACCGCGCCGAACGCGACCGCCGCCGGGCCGGCCTTGATCGTCGCGAGCGCCTGGAACTGCACCAGCGCGACCAGCATCGTGATCACGTAGATATCGAGCATCGACCAGCGCCCGATCAGCTCGATCAGCCGATAGATCCGCGTGCGCTGCCCGGGCAGCCATTGCCAACGAAGCTGCGTGGACAACGCGAGATAGCCGATGCCGAGAATCTTCAGCATCGGCACCGCGATGCTCGCGATGAATACGAGCACCGCAAGCGGCCACGAGCCCGATACCCACAGATAGACCACGCCGCTCAGGATCGTGTCCTTCTGCGAGCCGAACAGCGAACTCGTGTCCATCACGGGCAGCACGTTGGCCGGAATATAGAGCACCATCGCGGCGACCAGATACGCCCACGTGCGTGACAGGCTCGCGGGCTTGCGCTGGTGCAACGGCGCCTTGCAGCGCGGGCAGACATGCTTGCCCGCGCCGCCGGGCTGCTTGAGCAGCAGGCCGCATTCTTCGCACAGCACGAGCCCGTAGGCAGCCGCCGTGATGGCGTTGCGGCGCACGCGGATCGGCGGCAATTGCCAAGCTTGCGCGCCACGCGCCGCCGTGATGCGCGACCACACTTCGCGCGGATCGAACGTCGCCGCCGCGGCCGCGAGCAGCAGCATCAGCGCGATGAACGACCACAGCGCGGTGCCCGGCACCACCTTCGCGATATGCGCGAGCTTGACCAGCGCGACCAGCAGACCGAGGATCAGCACCTCGGTCATGCCCCACGGCCGCGCGAGCTGAAACACGCGAAAGAACTCGACCGGGCGCCACGGTGCGCGCCCGAAGTGCAGCGGCAGCAGCAGCCACAGCATCGCCGCGGTTTGCAGCACCGGCGTGACGATCGTCGTGAGGCCGACCAGCAACGCGAGCGGCCACGCGCCGTGGGTGTACAGCATGCGCACCGAACCCGCGAGCGTCGTCTGTACGATATTGCCGTTCAGCGACAGACCGACGATCGGAAACGCGTTCGAGATCACGAGCAATACCGCCGACGCGCACGAGAATGCGAGCGCATACTCGGGCCCGTTCGAGCGTCCGCGCCTGAGCTCCGCGCGGCAACGCTGGCAGCGCAACGCATTGCCGGCGGCGGGCGGCGCGCCGAGCTGAAGCAGGTCGCACTCTTCGCACGCGATCAGCTCGTTGCCCGTCATCTCGCCTCCACTGCACCCGACGTTCCACCCGGCGCGGTCGAGTTCTGCGAGACCGGCGCCATCGCTGGCGACGCTTGCGGCCCGGCCGGCGGTGCAGTCATTTTTTCCGCCTCGGCCACCCAGCCGCCGCCCGTCGCCTTGTAGAGCGTGACGTACGAGGTCAGCACCGCGCCTTGGGTCTGCGCATAGCTCAATTGCGCGTTGAACAGGCTGCGCTCCGCATCGAGCACTTCGATATAGCTCGTATAGCCGCCTTCGTAACGCTGCCGCGCGAGGTGCGCATACTTGACCAGCGCTTCGACCTGAAGGTTTTGCGCATCGAGTGCCTGATGGGTCTTCTGCACGGAGAGCAACGAGTCCTCGACCTCCTGGAACGCCACCTGGATCGCCTTTTCATACGAGTACAGCGCTTCCTGCTGGCGCGCTTCGGCCTGATGCACCTGGCCGGTGATGTTGCCCGCCGTGAAGATCGGCTGCGTGACGCTGCCCGCAAACGACCACGCGCGCGCCGGTCCGGTGAACAGATTCGAGAACTGCGCGCTGACCGAACCGAACAGCCCGGTCAGCGAAATCGACGGGAAGTACAACGCGCGCGCCGCGCCGATCAGCGCGTTTTGCGCGACCAGCGTCTGCTCGGCCTCCAGCAGATCGGGACGGCGTTCGAGCAGTTCGGACGGCAGCCCCGCGGGAATCGGCGGCGTGCCCATCTGCGCCAGCTCACGGCCGCGCAGAATCGCGCCGGGATTCCTGCCGATCAACACCGATAACGCGTCTTCCTGCTGGCCGATCTGCGCTTCGAGCTGCGGCACCGTGACCTGCGCGGCTTGATACTCCGACTGGCTTTGCGCGAGTTCCATCTGCGAGACCTCGCCGTAGCGGAAACGCGCCTCGAACACGCGCACCGATTCCGCGCGGCTTTGCACGGTCTCCTTCGCGATCTCGAGCTGCCGGTCCAGACTGCGCAGATTGATATAGGCCGAAGCGACCGAGCTGACCAGCGTCAGAATCGTCGCGCGGCGGCCCTCTTCGCTGGCGAGCAGATTCGCGCGCGCCGCCTCGGTTTCGCGGCGCACCTTGCCGAACAAATCGAGTTCCCAGGACACCGCCAGGGTCGCTTCGAACTGGTTGTAGACGGGGCTCACGCCCTTGGGCACCGTCACGGCTTCGACCTGCGAGACGCGTTGGCGCGACGCGTCGGCGCCTGCCGAGACTTGCGGGAACAGCCCGGAACGCGTGGTCACGAACATCCCGCGAAACTCGTCGACCCGGGCGGCCGCGACCTTCACGTCGCGGTTGTCCTGTAGCGCGGTGGCGATCAGCTGATCGAGCACCGGGTCCTGAAACTGCTCCCACCATACGGCGTTGGCGATGCCCGCGGCCTCGCCCTGGGCGAAACGATAGGTGGCTGGCACCTCGACCGCCGGGCGTTGGTAGTTGGGGCCTAGCAGGCATCCGCTCAGCGCGAGCAGCATGACGGAGGCAAGCAGACGGGTCGGTGCCGTGCCGCGCATGTCATTCACCTTCCCGCGGCGCGGACGGCGCCTCGCTCGACGCACCGGGCCCGGCCACCGCCGAGGGCTCCCGTCCCGCGCCGCCACTGTGCTGCGCGTCCGGCTTCGACTTTTTGCCTCCCTTCGAGCGCGACGACATCGATTCGAGCAGGTAATAGAACATCGGGATGAAAAACACCGCGATCGCCGTCGCGCCCAGCATCCCGCCGATCACACCGGTACCGATCGAATGGCGGCTGTTCGCCGATGCGCCCGTCGCGATCGCGAGCGGCACGCAGCCGAGAATGAACGCGAGCGAGGTCATCACGATCGGGCGCAGCCGTTCTTCCGCGGCGGTCATCGTCGCGTCGAGGACCGATGCGCCGCCCTCGCGGTTGAGCACCGCGAATTCGAAGATCAGGATCGCGTTCTTCGCGGCGAGCGCGACCAGCATCGTCAGCCCGATCTGGAAGTAGACGTCGTTGGACAGCCCGCGCAGCATGATCGCGAGCAGCGCGCCGAACAGCGCGAACGGCACCGCCATCAGCACGCCGAACGGCAGCGTCCATTTCTCGTACTGCGCGGCGAGGATCAGGAACACCATCACGAGACCGAACACGAACACGAGCCCGGAGGTGCCGCCCGACTGCCGCTCCTCGAACGCTTCGCCGCTCCACGCGACGTCGTAACCGTCGGGCATCTGCGCCGCGAGCTCTTCGAGCGTGGAGATCACCTGCCCGGAGCTATAGCCCGGCGCGGCATTGGCCGTGATCTTGACGGCCGGGAAGTTATTGAACCGGGTGACGAGGTCCGGGCCCGTCACATAGCGATAGGTCGCCAACGCCTTGATCGGCACCATCGTGCCGTTGGTGCTGCGCACGAAGATCTGATCGAGGTCGGTCGGCTTCAGGCGATACGACGGCTCCGCCTGCAGGATCACCTGCCACAGTCGGGCCGAGCGGTTGAACTGCGACACGTACAGCGAGCCGAACATCGTCTGCATCGCGCTATAGACGTCTTCCACCGGCACGCCGAGCGTCTCCGACTTGTCGCGATCGACGTTCACCATCAGTTGCTGCGACGACGCATTGAATGTGGACGTCACGCGAGTCAGTTCCTTGCGCGCCCGCGCTCTCTGCAAAAACTGCTCAACCACGCCCGCGAGCTGTGAGATGTTCCCGTCACCCTTGCTCTGGATCCACACCTCCGTGCCGCCCGTCGTGCCGAGCCCCGGAATCGACGGCGGATTGACCGGCAGTACGATGCCCTCCTGCACGTTCGAGAAGTACTTATACGCGTCGAGCAGAAGCGCGCGCGCATTCTGCGTCCTGATGTTGTCCCGCGTGTAGCGTTCGTCGAAGCTCTTCAGACCGACGAAGAAGGTGCCGGCATTGTTCTTGTTCTGACTGTCGAGCAGGCTGAACCCATCGATCGTGGTGATGCTGCCGACCCCTTCCCGCTCCTTGAAGTAGTCGGTGATGCGTTGCGATACCTGGCCGGTGCGGTCGAGGCTCGCGGCGTCCGGCATGATGACCGCGCCAAGCAGATAGCCCTGGTCCTCGGGCGGCAGGAACGCGGACGGAATCGAGCGCACCATCAGCACCGAGAGCGCGATCAACGCCACGAAGAACACGAGCCCCATGATGCAGCGCTTGATGATAACTTTGACCGCGCGCGTATAGCCCGCCGTCATGCGGGCGAACTGATTGTCGAACCAGCGGAAAAAGCCCTTCTTCTCGTGGTGCGCGCTCTTCAGCAGCAATGCGGCGAGCGCCGGCGACAAGGTCAGCGCGACGATGCCGGACAGCACCACCGAAATCGCGATCGTGATCGCGAACTGCTTGTACAACTGCCCGGTGATGCCACCGAGAAACGCAACCGGCACGAACACCGCGCACAGCACCAGCACGATCGCCACGACCGGTCCGGCGACTTCGTCCATGGCCATTTTCGAGGCTTCTTTCGGCGACAGCTTGTGCACCGTCATGTTGCGCTCGACGTTTTCGATCACCACGATCGCATCGTCGACGACGATACCGATCGCGAGCACCATGCCGAACAGGGTCAGCATGTTGATCGAAAAGCCGACCAGCAGCATGAACATGCAGGTGCCGACGATCGACACCGGCACCGCGACAATCGGAATCAGCGTCGCACGCAGGCTTTGCAGGAACACGAACACGACGATCACGACGAGCACCAGCGCTTCGAAGAACGTGTGGATCACGTCCGAGATCGACGCCCGCGTGAACTCGGTCGTGTCCATCGCGATCTCGTAGGTCATGCCTTCGGGAAACGACTTCTTCAGCTCCGCGAGCGTCTTGCGCACCTGCTTCGACACTTCGAGCGCATTGGCGCCCGGCTGCTGATACACGGCCAACACCGTGGCCGGCTTGCCCTGGAAACGGCTGCGAATCGAGTAGTCCTTCTGGCCCAGCTCGGCGCGGCCGATGTCCTTCAGGCGCACGATCGCCGCGCCGCCGCTCGCCGCGCGCACGATGATGTTGTCGAACTGCGACGGCTCGGCGAGACGCCCCGTGGTCGTGACCGCGAACGACTGCTGCACCGCCGAGCCCGTTGGCGACTGTCCGATGCTGCCGACCGCGAACTGCTGGTTCTGGTTCGAGACGACCTTTTGCACGTCGGCGGCCGTCACGCCCAGTTGCGCCATTCGATCCGGCTTCAACCATATTCGCATCGCGTAGTCTGGATTACCGAATATGGACGACTGGTTCGCGCCGGGAATCCGCTTGATCGCGTCGAGTACGTAGATGTTCGTGAAGTTCGCGATGTAGGTCGCGTCGTACCGGTCGGTGGGCGAATAGACCGCGATCACCATCATGAATGCCGACGACTTCTTCTGGACCTGAACGCCCTGCGACTGCACCGAGCTCGGCAATTGCGGCAGTGCGAGATTCACGCGGTTCTGCACGTCGACCTGGGCCAGTTCGGGATTCGTGCCGATGTTGAAGAACACGTTGAGCGTAAAACTGCCGGTCGACGAACTGGACGAGTTCATGTAGATCATGTTGTCCGCGCCGTTGACCTGCTGCTCGATCGGCGCGGCGACGTTGTTCGCGACGACCTCGGCGCTCGCGCCCGGGTAAGTCGCGGACACGGTGATCTGCGGCGGCGTGACGTCCGGGTATTGCGCGACCGGCAGCGCGAACATCGCAATCGCGCCGCCGAGCGTGATGACGATCGAGATGACCGACGCGAAAATCGGCCGGTCGATGCAGTAGCGCGAGATATTCATGTGGGCGCCCCGTCACTCGGCGGCGGGCGCCGCTGCCGCGCCACTTTGCGATGCAGCCGTCGCCACGGCCGCCGAGTCCTTGGCCGCCGGCAGCTCCTTGACGATCTTCAGCTGCGAATCCGCGGTGACGCGCAGCGCGCCATCCACGACGATGCGCTCGCCCGCCTTCAGTCCATCGGACACGAACCAGTTGTCGCCCTGCCACTCGCCGACTTCGATGACCCGCTGATGCGCCTTCGCATCGTTACCCACGACCCACACGAAGTGACTCTTCGCGCCCTGCAACACCGCGCGCTGCGGCACCAGCGTCGCGTTGGGCCGGATCGCACCGCCGACGTGGGCCTTCACGAACTGCCCCGGACGCAGGGTGTTTTTCGGGTTCGCAAAGGTCGCGCGCACGAGGAAGGTTCCCGTTTCCGTGTTGAACGCAGGGTTCGCGAAGTCGATCTGGCCCTGCTCGGCATAAGGCGTGCCGTCGGCGAGAATCAGATGTACGGAGAAATTGTTGTTCGGCGGAAAGCGCAGCCGTCCGGCCGCGATTTCGTCGCGGTACTTCAGCATCTCGTTCTCGGAAATGCTGAAGTTCACCCACATCGGGTCGAGCTGGTACACGTAGGTCAGCAAGCTGCTGTTGCCGGTTGCCGTCACGTAGCTGCCATCCTGCTGACGCGCGAAGCTCGACAGCCCGTTCAGCGGAGACTTGATCGTCGTGTAGCCGAGGTTCAGCTGCGCGGTATCGACTTCGCCCTGCGCGGCGAACACCGCCGCGGCGCTTTGCTTCTCGTTGCCGACAGCGTCGTCGAGATCCTTCTTGCTCAACGCGTTCTGCGCCGCCAATGGTTGCACGCGCGCGAGATTGGCCTTGGCGACTTCGAGACGCGCCTGCTGCTGGGCCAGTTGCCCTTTCGCGGTCTGCAGCGCGGCCTCGAACGGCTTGCGGTCCATCTGGAACAGCGTCTGTCCCGTCTTGACCAACATGCCTTCGGTGTACAAGCGCTTGTCGAGAAAGCCGTCCACCCGCGAGCGGATCTCGACTTCGCGCGAACTCTGGGTTTGCGCGGTGAATTCGAAGTCGACCGGCGTGTCCTGCTGGACGACCGTCATCACGGTCACTTCCGGCACGGCGGCCACCTGCGGTGGCGCTTCCTTCTTGCACGACGCGAGCAGCGTGAGCAGCGTCAGTGCCGCGACGACGGCGAGCAACGGGAGAGGGCCGCGAGAATCCGGCCGCGGCGAGGCCAAACACACGGGTACGGTTTTCATCGCGCACTCCGCCTGATTACAAAGGCGTGCAGTTGCCGAACAGCACGAAGGCATCGTTTCTGTTCGCGATCATCAGCGTCATCTCGCCGTCCGTCGAATCGACGGCCAGCGTCCAGCCAAAGCCCATCTCATTGCCAAGCATCACGAGCTGATCCGCCTCTTTGGTAACCGAGAGCATCGGCGTCGTGTGCGCGGGGCCGACGACCGCGCGTTTGTCGAAGTCGAGCGTCAGGAATTTCGGCAGACCGAGATCCGCGGGCAACGCGCGCGTGCAGGCGATCCCCGGATCGCAGGCGTGCGCGTCGATCGTCGCGCACATCAGCCGCTTGCTGCCGTCGAAGTCCGCCGCGTCCACCTGCATCGCGGCGGCACCGAGAAGAATCGCGAGACCAACCGAAATTGATTTCATCACTTGCGCTCCCGCTTTTATCCTTGAACGCTGCCGCGCTACGCGCGGCGCAGCCGGCGTTCGGTTCGACGCTTGGACTGAGTTCAGTTTGGTGGTCCGAAGAAACGGCGGCAATCGGACCTTGGTCTCATATCTTCCGGTGCGAAGGCGCGCGTTCAGGGTGACGGCGGCGGACCGCCGATGGCCACCTCGACCGCCTTGAACAGAATCGCGCTGGTGAAAGGCTTGCGCAGATACGCGGCCGCGCCGGCCGCGAGCGCGGCCTGGCGGACTGAGAGATCTTCGTAGGCGGTAATCATGATGACCGGCACGCCCATTTTCGCGAGCTGACGCTGGACTTCCAGGCCGTTGGTTCCCGGCATCTGGACGTCCAGAATCACGCAGGCAGGCCGATACGACGGAATTGCCGCAAGCGCATTCAAGAACTCGTCACCGCTGCAAAACGTCTCCGCCCTGATACCTTCGGAATGCAGCAAACGCTTGATAGCTCGGCACACCGACTCGTCATCGTCGACCACCGCAACGAATTGGTTAGGGTTGACCATATGACAGCGCGAACGCGCGGCCGCTCCGGAAAGGGGACCTCTGATGCCTTAGCGTACTGGTTGAAACCCCAATGAGATATAAGACTTTGGTCCACTAGCGGTGTCGGTCAGCGCCGCTGAAAGTGGCGGCGCAACGCGGGAGCCGGGCGATTATTCTTCGTCGGCCGTACAAAGGCCGCCTTTTCGCACCAGATGAACGAGTTCGACGATCGATCGGGCCTTCATCTTCTCCATCACGCGGGCCCGATGAATCTTGATCGTTTTTTCGGCCGCTCCCAGATCGCTCGCAACCTGTTTGTTCAGACGGCCGGTCACGACGAGCTCCATCACTTCGCGCTCGCGGCGGGTCAGATGCCGCATGCGCTCTTCTATTTCCTCGCGTTCGTGGCGCCGCCTGCTTTCCACACATGCGCGCGCGAGCGCGCGATCCACCGCGGCGAGCAACAGCGAGTCGCGCACCGGCTTGGGCAGGAAGTCGACGGCTCCGCCTTTCATCGCGTCGACGCTCGAGCCGATGTCGCCGTGGCCGGTCAGAAAGACGATCGGCAGCAGCTGATCGAGCTTGCGCTGCACTTCGAGTCCCGTCATGCCCGGCATCTGCAGATCGAGAACGAGGCAGGCCGGCATGCTCGTCAAATCGGCTCGTTCGAGAAAGGCCTCGGGACTGTCGAAGCATTCGACCTGGTAGCCGGACGCGCGCAGCAAGCGGGCAAGCGCGCTGCGCACGCTGCCGTCGTCGTCGACGATGAACACGCGAGTGTTGGTCTGGTTCATGATGATCAGGGCACGAGTCTCTGTCGGATATCGGTCGCGACGGGAAGCGTGACGTGAAACGATGCCCCTTTGCCCTCGTTGTTTTCCGCCCACAGCCGGCCGCGATGCGCCGTGACGATCGTGCGGCTGATCGACAGGCCCAGCCCGAGCCCCTGCGGTTTGGTGGTGAAAAATGGCCGGAAAATCCTTTCCATGCTGTCGACGTCGAGGCCCTGGCCGCAATCTTTTACCGTTATCCGTATCAGCCCGTCCGCTTCCTCGCGCACCGTCGTTTCGACGCGGCGGTCCGCGGCAGGGCAAGCCTTGACCGCGTCGAACGCATTCAGCAGCAGGTTCAGGATCACCTGCTGAAGCTGAACCTTGTCGCCGCAAATCAGCGCCAGATTCTCCGGGATGTCGAAGCTCGTCTGCACGCCGCGTGTCAACGCATCGCTGTGCACGAGCATCGCGGTGTCGCGCACGACGTTGCCGGCGTCCAGCAACTGCAACTCGACATCGCCTTTGCGCACCAACGCGCGGATCTTCTGCAGCACGTCGTTCGCGCGGCAATTGTCGGCCACGATGTCTTCGAGCGCTTCGCGCAGCTCCACCGCGTTGGTGGTCTCCGAATCCAGGAATTTGCGTGCGGCCTGCGCGTTGAAGAGGATCGCGGTAAGCGGCTGCTTCAACTCGTGTGCGAGCGATCCGGCCAGTTCGCCCAACGAAGAAACGCGCGCGAGGTGCGCGAGATCCCTCGTATTTCCATCGACTTCGCCGCACGCACTGCAATCCGATATCGCGGTGATCCGCAATTCCTGATCGTGCACGCGGCACCGGGTGGTTTCCGCTTCCGCGTGAAAGCCGCCGCCATCACGCCGCCGCGCGATCAGACTCTGCGTGGTCGTGACGCCGAGTTGCAGCTTCGCGCCACGACTGCCCGGGCCCGACCGATCGGCGTTGAACCCGTCGATCGGAAACAGCTTGGCGCTCGGCGCGCCGATCAGCTCTTCCGCCGTGTAGCCGAACAGTTGCGCCGCCCGCGCGTTCGCGAAGATGATCTGGTCCCGCTGATCGATCGTGACGATCGGGACCGGCAACATTTCGAGCGTCTCGCACAGCGGCACTCTCCCGTCGAGCATGCGCCGCGTGCCGCTATCGCCTTCGCCTCGCAACCATGACGAGCAAGCGGCGACATAGCGCCGCCACGCCGGCAAGCCGTACGGCGGCTCGTGGGGATCGCGGGTACTCTGCCGGCTCGGCACGCCGGTGATACCGCGAGCGCGCTGAAACCGGTGATGCCGGGGTGAAGACTGTCTGGAGCGGTCGTGCCCGGATAGTGGGGGACCGTCGTTGCGCGCATTGTCGGTCTGCGACGGGTTGCTTTGGCCCATGTGGCGCGGTTGCGCGTGCAGTGCCGTGAGGATTCCCGCTACCCCGATCGCCAGGTGTCTTCCATGCGCGATCAGATTAATCATTGGCACCTCCGGGTCCAGTGCGAACGGGTTCTGTACAACTGCGACGTCTTTATCGTTGGGCTTCGAACCAAATAAGTGACTTCACAATCGGTACTTCGCACTTCTGGTGGCTGGAAGTCAGTATAGGATATCCAGAATCAGTTACCGACAGGAGACCGTAATTTATGCCACTTACTCGGGAAAGTACCCAATGGTTTTTGCATTGTCCGCCATCAATCGGCAAATGGCGACTGAGTTTGTTAGGCAGTTAATTATTGCGGCGCGAGGCGAAAGTTAGCAAACCATGAACATCGCCGTTTCGCGCCGCAATGCTCTCTGCGCGATAGCGCTTTCAAATGGAAACTCCAACGGTAAAATTTTCATGCAATGCGAATCACCGAGCCAGCGGGTATGCGCAATGCCAGTCCTCTAATTTAATTAATTTCCTGAAAATATGTTTTTGATGCAAGTCAACGTTTTATCGCCATTATTCTTGCGGTGAATCATTTGCTTTCAGCAATCGCAAAAGATAATCTATGCCAGGCAGATGACTAACGTCGTCTTTTCTACCGGTATTGAATAGGCAGGACGGTCAGTGCAGATCAAAGGCAGCGCCGCCGCGAAGCAAGAGCGCATCCGGTTCGCAGCGTTTCGTGAGAACAACGGGAGGGATGATAGGGAGGCCGGCTGAGGTGGGTCCGCCAAAAACCATAACCGGCGCGTCGCCATGCCAAAGCATGCGACGCGCCGCTGGATGACAGCGTCATGACGATCGATCGAATGCCGCCGCTTGCCGCGTCCGGTTACAAATTCATCCGCGTCACCTTGGTGCCAGCCACCGACACGTCGGCCATCAAGCCCGTATTGGTCAAGACCATCGCCACGACCTCGGCGGTCGCCGACGAGGTATCGATCGCGCCGTTAGCCCCGACTTTCAGCAGCGAAACCGACGCATCGGCGCCCGCCGACCAGCCCTTCGAGTTGCGGAATTTGTCGAGCGAAGCCTGCGTCATGAACAGGAAGAACACGGCGGTCGACTGCGCGCCGGCCTGCAATCCGAACGAAGCCGCGGCGGTACTGTAGTAGCCGACCGTCGCTCCCCCGACGCGCAATGCGCCTTCACCGTACTCGCCACCGACGATGAACGCCGCCTTCTTCACCGAAGGAAACACCAGCACGCCCTGCGCCTTCGATACGAGCTCGTGCGAGCCTTGCACCGTATCGAACAATTTCGACAGCGCACCGTTTACGGCCGCGTCGATCTCCTGCCGTTTGGCGGCGTCGGTAGTGGCGCTTTCGCCACTGCCTCCGGTCGTCGTGCAACCCGCCAAAGCCAGACTCGCGGCCATGGATGTCAGCGCGAGCGTGTGCACAAAGTTCCGTCTGTTCACTTTCGACTCCGTTCTGGTTACGATCCGAGTCGCCAGTCGTGATGTCTGGAAGCCTCGATCTTTTTTTCTCTGCCGTGAAGCGGCATAGCCGCCCAAGGAACCATCAATGCCACCGCCGCGCGTCGATCTTCCGAGCGCATGTAGCGAGCATTGGAAGCGTCGCTCTTAAGTAACCGGAGCGACGACTACAACGCTTGCAGATACATGATGTCACGCTGAAACCGCTGCGGAATCGGACCTTGGTCGTACAGGTAACGCAATGCGGATGCTGGGCGAAACGCGAAGCCAGAGGACATCGATCATCCGCCGAGCGCGATGATCGCCATCGTGAGCAGCACGCCGACCGCCGCCATCGCAAGGCCGGCTTGCCAGCCGCGAAATCCCGCGTATTGGCCCAGCGCCATGCCGCTGCCGAATAACATCGCAATGGTCAATACACGGGAGACGACAGCGCGGTCGGGACGTGCGCGAACAGCACGAAGGGCAACGCGACCGGGAACGTCGAGGCAACGACGAGCACGAAGATAGCCGCGGCGGCGACGAAATCGTCGCGCACGAATATGGCTCGCTGCGGCAGATCCGGCCGCGCGGCAACACGCCTGCGGATCGACTCCAGCTCCGTATCGCCGATCAACGGCTTGAGCCATGACGCCATCGCATCGCGAAGCGCCCGAACGCCCGCGGCTGCATCCGGCTCACTTCGCACGGAATGCGCAACCGTCATACGTCTGCCGCGAGACACCAGCGTACGCACGAGGTACATCACCGCGTCCGCGAGACCCCAGGCAAGATTGCAGCCGAGCGCGGTGTAGAACATCTTGTGCCCCGCGTCCGCACCCGCGCCGACGGCCGAGACGGTACCGACGAACGTCAGCGCCATGAAGAGGCCGAAACATAACTCGCACACTCGATCGACGACATCGAGGACCGGCTCCCTATCGCCGACGTTTTCCCGCTCCGTGTGACCGGTGGCATCCATGAGGCCTCCCGTGGCGATGGCGTCGAACTATCCCGCGCGCCTTGCCGGCATATGGACGAGGTACCGCGAGGACAGTCGGATCGGGCTCGCGCGAGCAGACGCCCAGAGCATACAGCGCGCCCTGTACCGACGATATTGGACCAAGGTCGTATGGCCCTGCTTCGCGCCGCGCTCTACCTTGGGAATGGATCATTGCGCAGTACCCTGGAACAGTCCGCGCTGGGGAGAAGAGTATGGCCAAAACGAAGTCGGAAAACGGGCAGCCCGAGAAAGACAGGTCGCTGTCGTACAAGGAGTATCGCAAGGCGCTGTTCGATCTGCATGTCGAGCTCGTCAAGCTGCAGGAATGGGTCGTGCAAACGGGAGCGAAGATCTGCATCGTCTTCGAGGGTCGTGACGGCGCGGGCAAAGGCGGCACGATCAAGGCGATGACCGAGCGCGTCAGTCCGCGCGTGTTCCGCGTGGTCGCGCTTCCGGCGCCGAGCGAACGGGAAAAAAGCCAGATGTATATGCAGCGCTACGTGCCGCACTTGCCGGCCGCGGGCGAGGTCGTCATCTTCGACCGTAGCTGGTACAACCGCGCGGGCGTGGAGCGCGTGATGGGCTTTTGCTCCGAAGATGACGTGCAGGACTTCTTCAAGGCGGTGCCGCTCGTCGAGCGGGCGATCGTTCATTCCGGGGTCATCCTGCTCAAATACTGGCTGGAGGTCAGCCCCGACGAACAGACCCGCCGGCTCGAAGCACGCATCAACGACGGCCGCAAGCTCTGGAAGCTGACCGACATGGACCTGAAATCCTATAGCCGATGGTATGACTACTCGCGCGCCCGCGATGAGATGCTCGCGGCGTCGGACACCGACTTCGCCTCGTGGTACCTGGCGAACTCCAACGACAAGCGGCGCGCGCGGCTGAACATCATCAGCGACATGCTTCAGAGGATTCCGTATAAGCAGCCGGCCCGCAAGAAAGTCTCGCTGCCGAAACGGCAAAAGCCCGACGGCTATAAGGAACCAGACTATCCGTTTAAATATGTGGCTGAGCGGTATTAATGAGGCAGGTGTAGTTCGCCTCGCCTCGCTAGAACGACTCGTTGAACGGCCGCAGGTCGATTTCCTGCGACCACGCGCTGCGTCCCTGCTGATGCAGGTGCCAGTATGCTTCGGCGATGTCGTCGGGATTCAGCAGGCCGTCCGGGCCGCGTTCGGCCACGTATTGCGGCGCGGACGTGCGCAGACGTTCGCCGTCGATGCCGCCATCCACCACCACGTGCGCTACATGAATATTGCGCGGCCCGAACTCGCGCGCGAGGCTCTGCGTGAGCGAGCGCAAGCCGGCTTTGGCCGCGGCGAATGCGGCAAACGGCGGCCGCCCGCGCAGCGACGCGGTGGCGCCCGTGAACAGCAGCGAGCCTCGTCCTGCTGCCAGTAACGCCGGCAACGACGCTCGAGCGAACAGAAAACCACCAAGGGTGATCACACGCCATGCCGCCTCGAACTGCTCGGCGCTCAATTCGAGCGTCGGTCCACGCGTTGCGCCGGCAGCGTTGAAAATCGCGACTTCGAGCGTGCCGTGGTCGGCGAGCTGGCGCGCAATCGCGGCGAGTTCGCTCTCGCTCGTCACGTCGCCGGGCAACGCATCGGCTTGCCCTCCGGCACGCCGGATTTCGTCGACGATCGTATCGAGCCGATCGCGCGAACGGCCCGTCACCGCGACGCGCAAACCCTCGCGAGCAAAACGACGCGCGAGCGCGGCCCCTAGCCCGGCGCTCGCGCCCACTCCGGCAATCCACGCGACACGCGCGTTCGCCGCGTTTCCGACAGCTTCAGTCATCGCACTCTCCTTTGGGTCGTAGCCGTGGCACGACAGGCTTCACGGCACCAAGTACATGCTTGCATGGTGTCATCAGCTTAGGCGACTTTCGTCGGATCGGCTGGCGAATCGAATCGTCGGAGTTGTCGAGCTGCCGCTGACTTTCAAACGTAGGGCAGCGCTGCCTCGCAAGCGGCTTCAACGAGGCTGCGGCGATAAGCGAAGGACGCGAGCGGGTAGTCGAAGAAGAAGCGGCCCGTGTCGCGCTTCTGCACGTAAAACGCTTCGGCCTCGCATTGCGGCGTCGCAATTCGCAGCGTGCGCGCCCACGCGAACGCCAGCAGCATCCAGCCAAGCATCGCGAGATAGTCGTCCGCGACGCGGTAGGCCGTCTCCGGGTCTTGCGCATGGCGTGCCTTGATCACCCGCGTCGTGTTCCCGACTATCTCCGCGAGTTGTTCGAGCTTCGCACCCGCAGAACGAACCAGCGGATCGGATTCCTGGCACAACCGCGCTTCGGCGCGCACGTGACGAAGCAGCATATCGAGGGCTCCAGCCCCGTCCGGCAGCACCTTCCGAACCAGCAGATCGATCGCCTGAATCTCGTTGGTGCCTTCGTACAACATCGACACGCGGCTATCGCGCAACGTCTGTTCGATGCCGTACTCGTGGATGTAGCCGTAACCGCCGAACACCTGCATTGCCTTCGATGCGGCGTCGAATCCATTGGCCGTAAAAAACGCCTTCGCAACCGGCGTGAGCAACGATGCGAGCTGCGCCGCCCGGTCTCGCTCGTCGGCATCGGCATGATGCGCGGCGATGTCGAGCCAATGCGCGGTCCAGTAACCGATCGCGCGCTCGCCTTCGACGATCGCCCGCAGCTCCATCAGAATCCGTCGCATGGCCGGATGAAACGCGATCGGCGCAGCCTGCCCCGCCGCGACGGTCGCACCGGGCGGCACGCTGACCGCGCGCATCTGCGCGCGTTCCTGCGCGTAAGCATGCGCGCGTTGCCACGCGGTATGCGCATGCCCGAGGCCTTGCATCGCAACCTGCAGGCGCGCCGCATTCATCATCACGAACAGGCAGGCTAGGCCGCGATGCGGCTCCCCGACGAGCCAACCGGATGCGCGTTCGAAGCGCATCGTGCAGGTCGGGCTGCCCTTCAGGCCCATTTTCTTTTCGATGCCTTCGCAATGGACACCATTGCGCGAGCGCCCACCATCGGCGTCTTCGAGCCATTCCGGCACGACGAACAGGGACAACCCTTTCGTACCGGATGGCGCATCGGGCAAACGGGCGAGCACCAGATGAACGATGTTCTCCGTCAGGTCGTGCGCGCCGCCGCTGATGAAGATCTTGCTGCCGTCGATGAAATACCCGTCGGTGCCCGGTGCTTCTGTCGCACGCGAACGGATCAGGCCGACGTCGCTGCCGGCCTGGGGCTCGGTCAGGCACATCGTCGATAGCCACTCGCCACTCGCGACTTTCGGCAGCAACTCTGTTTTCACGCGCTCGCTGCCATGCGTCTGCAAGCAGGCAGTCGCGCCGTGCGTGAGCCCAGGGGACATCAACCACGCATGATTGGCGCCCGCGAGCATTTCCTGCAGTGCGACGTCGAGAAGCTGCGGCAGGCCCTGTCCGCCGTGCTCGGCGTCGAGCGACAGCGTCGGCCAACCCGCTTCGACGAACTCCGCGTAGGACTCGCGAAAGCCCGCGGGCGTCGTCACCTTGCCTGCGTCGAAACGACATCCTTCGAGATCCGCGCTCGCGTTCAGCGGCGCGATGCGCTCCTCGACGAAACGCGCCGCTTGCTCCAGCACCTGCTGCGCCGTCTGCGAGTCGAGGTCCTGCCAGTCGGGCACGTCGCGCCACCACGACGCGGCGTCGAGCCACTCGTCGATCGCGAAGCGCATGTCGCGCAGCGGCGCCTTATAAGTCAACGTCATTTCTTCGTGTCCCCGGACTAGCTGCCTTTGCGCGCATGGATCACCGTCGCGTCGGCTGCGTCGGCTTCGTGCATGGCTTCCACGAGCGCGGCGCGGTGCTGGAGCACGGCGCGCTGATTGATCGAGCCTTTGTCGGTGATCTCGCCGAGGTCGAGCGACGGTGGCACGCTCAGCAGGTGCATGCGGGCAATGAACGACGCACTGCCCGTCGCACTCCGATTCAGCCGCGCGACGAGTTCGCTGAAGAAATCGCGCACGGGGGCCGTGTTGAGCACCTCCTCCGTGCTCGCATCCGCGGGCGAACCCGCCAATGCGCGACACGCGTCGAGGCGCGGAAAAATCATCACGCCGACTTCGTCACGGTTGATCCCCGTAATGACCGCATCCTGAACGTAGGGCGCCCCTTCGCTGATGATGCGCGCGCGCATCGGCCCAACGCTGACGAAGGTTCCCGACGCCAGCTTGAAGTCTTCCGCAATGCGGCCATCGAACATCAGGCCCAGTTCCGGACGTTGCGGGTCGACGAAACGCACGGCGTCGCCGGTGCGGTAGTAGCCTTCGTCGTCGAACACGCTGCTCTGAAGCGCCGGCGATGCGCGCCAGTAACCGCCCATCACGTGAGGGCCACGAAAGCGTGCTTCGAATTTGCCATCGACGGGCGCGATCTTGGCCTGGCACCCCGGCGGCGGCAAGCCGATATAGCCGGCGCACGATACGGGTCCGGTCGTGAACAGACACGACGGGGCGGTTTCGGTCATGCCGAGGCCGGCCATGATGCGGATGCGTTCTCCGCAATGTTCGAGCGTCACGCGTTCGAGACGCTCCCACGCCGCCTGCGACAGACCGGCGCCCGCGAAGAAATACATCTTCACGCGCGAGAAAAACCGCTCGCGCAGCACCGCATCCTTTTCCAGCGCGATGGTCAGTTCTTCCCAGCCCTTCGGCACGTTGAAGTAGATGGTCGGCGCGACCTCTCGCAGATTGCGCAGCGTCTCGTCGAATTTGCCGGCGATGGGTTTGCCGTCGTCGATATAGAGCGTGCCACCGTTGTACAGCACGATGCCGACGTTGTGGCTGCCGCCGAACGTGTGATTCCACGGCAGCCAGTCGACGAGGACCGGCGGCTCGATGCCGAACTGCGGAAAGGTTTCGAGCAGCATCTGCTGGTTTGCGCCCAGCATGCGATGCGTGGTCGGCACGGCTTTCGGCAGGTTCGTCGAGCCGGACGTGAACAGGAACTTCGCAATCGTGTCGCCATTCACGCGCGCGTTGGCCGCGTCGACGTTGCGCGGGACGGTGTCGAGCAATGCGTTAAAGCGCGTCACCCTGGACGCGTTCGGCGCGGGCGCCGCGCTGACACGTTCAACTTCGCCATCCAGCGCGGCATCGAGCGCCGTTGTATATGCACCGATATCGTCCGCGTAGACCAGACCCGGTTTGAGCAGTTCGAGGACATGGCGCAGCTTTCCGTAATCGCCCGACATCAACGAATAGGCCGGCGACACCGGTGCATAAGCGATACCGGCCCACATCGCGCCGAGTGCGAGCTGCATATGTTCGACGCTATTGCCCGACAGGATCACCAACGGGCGCTCGGCGCTGAGATCGCGATCGAGCAGCGCCTGCCCGATCGCACGCGCGCGCTCGAGCATTTGCGCATATGTGATGCCTTGCCACGCGCCATTGGCATCGCGTCGCGCGACGAGCAGCCGGTCGGGATGCGCGCGTGCGCCGCTCAGCAAGCGGTCGGTAAAGCGCTCCGGAAACGGGCCCAGAGGTTCAAGTGACTCGAGGTACCAGCAGTCGCCGCGTTTCTCGATCCGCGAGGAAGGCGCTCCGATGGCGACGCTCCGGTATCCGGTCGCCAGAGAGCTTGCGTGGCTGTGCTCCGATTCCAAAACCTGTCTCCTATGTCGACCAGAGTTAGCGCTTTAGCGCTTACTCTGGTCCCATGCGATCTATCGCGGTCGACCAGAATTAGCGCTTTAGCGCTTACTCTGGTCCCATGTTGGTTGTATCGCTTTTCCTACCCGTAGGGCATTGCGGCCGGAAGCCGACGTCTAGATCGGATAATGACGCGGGCTCGTCTGCACCGTGATCCAGCGCAACTCGGTGAACTCGGGAATCGACGCCTTGCTGCCGAAGCGCCCATAACCGCTCGCCTTCACGCCGCCGAACGGCATCTGCGCCTCATCGTGCACGGTCGGGCCGTTGATGTGGCAGATGCCCGACTCGATGCGTTTCGCGACGTTCATCGCACGCGCAATATCGCGGCTGAACACGGCCGCCGACAAGCCGTACTCGCTATCGTTGGCGACCGTCAGCGCCTCTTCGTCGCCGTCCACGCGCTGTACCGTCACCACCGGGCCGAACGATTCGTCAGCATATAGCTTCATCTCGCGGGTAACGTTCTCGACAATCACCGGCTGCATGATCGCGCCGTTCACCTCGCAACCGAGCGGCAGATTCGCACCCTTTTCGCGGGCATCTTCGACGAGCGCGCGAATGCGCCGCGCGGCGGCTTCGCTCTCTAGCGTGCCGAGAATCGAGCCCGGCTGCGTCGGATCGCCTGCCTTCAGCGTGCGCGCTTTCGCGACGAGCTTCTCGACGAACGCATCGGCAACCTTGCGATCGACGATCACGCGTTCCGTCGACATGCAGATCTGGCCTTGATTGAAGAACGCGCCGAAGGCGATACCTTCGACCGCGGCGTCGAGGTCCGCGTCGTCGAGCACGAGCACCGGCGCCTTGCCGCCCAGTTCGAGCAGCGCGGGTTTCAGATGGCGCGCCGAAAGCTCGGCGACGATGCGGCCGACCCGCGTCGATCCGGTGAAATTCACGCGCTTCACGGCGGGATTCGCGACCAGACGCTCGACGATCGCGGGCGCATCTTCCGGCGCATGCGTGAGCACGTTGACGACGCCTTCGCCGAGACCCGCGTCGTTCAACACTTCGCCGATCAGCGCATGCACGCCGGGACACCCTTCCGACGCCTTCAGCACGACCGTGTTGCCGCACGCGAGCGGCATCGCGAGCGCACGCGTCGCGAGAATCACGGGCGCGTTCCACGGCGCCATGCCGAGCACGACGCCGCACGGCTGACGCACGGCCATCGCGAGGCTGCCCGGCACGTCCGAAGGAATCACCGCGCCGTCGATCTGTGTCGTCATCGCCGCGGCTTCGCGCAGCATGTTGGCCGCGAGCATCACGTTAAAGCCGTACCAGTTCGCCATCGCCCCGGTTTCGGCCGCGCCGATCGCGATGAACTCGGCCGTGCGCGCGTCCATGCGGTCGGCGGCGGCGAGCAGGCGTTTGCGCCGTTCCGTCGGCGTGAGCGCCGCCCATGCCGGGAACGCGCGCGCCGCGGCGGCGACGGCCGCATCGGCGTCCTCGACGGTGGCCGCCGCGGCGCGGGTGGCCACCGCGCCCGTCGCGGGATTGATGCGCTCGAAAGTCTTGCCGTTCGACGCGGCACGTTTCGCGCCGCCAATCAACAGGTTCGTTTGATGCATGTGTTCGTCTCCTCAGTCGTGGCGGTGAAGTGCGCCGCTTAGCGCTTGTAGGTCTGCAAGCCCGGCTTGATGCTCTTGTCGTCGAGGAACTGCTTCAGGCCCTGTTCGCGGCCGCCTTCCGGATCGCGGTAGTTCGCCTGGTCGAGCTTCGCGTACAGGTAGTCCTCGTTCTGCTCCCACGTGAGTTCGCGCGAACGCTTGAAGCCATGCTTCGCGTTGCGCAGCACGACCGGGTTCTTGTTCAGCAGTTTCGCCGCGAGAGCGATCGTTTCGTCGCGCAATTGCGCGAGCGGCACGCTCTTGTTCACGAGACCCATCTTCGCGGCTTGCGGACCCGTGAAGGTGTCGCCCGTCATGATGTAGTACAGCGCTTCACGATGCCCGACAGTATCGGCCATCGCCTTGCTCACGAGGTTGCCCGGCGGAATGCCCCAGTTGATTTCGGACAGGCCGAACACGGCTTCGTCCGCTGCGATCGCCAGATCGCAGGCGACGAGCGGCGAGAAGCCGCCGCCGAAGCACCAGCCGTTGACCATCGCGATGGTCGGCTTCGAGTACATGCGCAGCAATTGCCATTGCCAGCGGCTCGCGTCGCGGCGAATCCGCTCCTGCAGCACGTCCGGACCCGCGTCCACTTCGCGGAAATATTCCTTCAGGTCCATGCCGGCCGTCCACGCGCTGCCTTCGCCGGTCAGCACGAGAACCTGGGCTTCGGCGTCGAGTTCGAGCGTCTCGAGAACGTCGATCATTTCCTTGTTCAGCGTCGGGCTCATCGCGTTGCGCTTCTCCGGACGGTTGAACGTGACCCAGGCGATTCCGCCTTCCACCGCGACCTTGACCGTTTTCCAGCGTCCTTCGTAACTCATCTGCATCTCCGTATCAATGCCGCCCTCGCGGCCTGAGCTCAATTTAATATCAGGCGACCTGATAAGTAAAGTACAATGTAGAGGTCTTGGTACAAACCCCTAACCGCCTATGCCGACGATCAAGAGAAAGCCGTCAGGGTTCGAAACCACGCCAGGCGCCACGGTGCGGCGCAACGTGCGCGATCGAAGGCATGCTGCCGCCCCGGTGCGTCTGACCTACCTGGCCGGGCAGCTCGACAAGTTTCTCACGCGGCAGCTTTCCGAAGCGCTCGCGTCGCACGGTCTGACGTTGCCGCAATACACGGCGCTGTCGGTGCTGCGGGCGCGCGCGCGTTCGTCGAACGCGCAGCTCGCGCAGCGCTCGTTGATCACGCCGCAAGCGGCCAGCGCGGTCGTCAAATCGATGGAAGCGAACGGATGGGTCACGCGCGTGGCCGATCCGTTCAACCGTCGCGTCGGGCTGCTGTCGCTGACGCGGGCCGGCGAAACATTGCTGGATCAGTGCGACGGTGCCGCCGACAGGGTCGAGCAATCGATGCTTGGCGAAATCGATGAACACGGTTCACAGATGCTGAAAGACCTGCTGTCGACGTGCGTGCGCAATCTTCGCGCAGCCTGACGCATCAGCCTTAATTACACATAGGAGACGCCATTGAACATCGATCAACTGAAGGCCATCGACACCCACGTGCATGCCGAGGTGTCGTGCTGTCAACCGCCAGACCTGTTTGCCAAAGAATTCGACGAAGCCGCCGACAAGTACTTCGGCACCGTGCTCAAACAAGGGCGCCGCCCGACCATTCCCGAAACGATCGAGCACTATCGGGAGCGCAAGATCGGCTTCGTGATGTTTACCGTCGACTGCGAAGCGAACGTCGGGCGCCGTCGCATTTCGAACGAAGAGGTCGCGCAGTTCGCGCAGAACAACGCCGACATCATGATCGCGTTCGCCAGCATCGATCCGCACAAAGGCAAGTTCGGCGCGCGCGAAGCACGGCGGCTCATCGACGAGCACGGCGTGCGCGGCTTCAAGTTTCACCCTACGATGCAGGGCTTTTTCGCCAACGACCGCATGGCGTACCCGCTATATGAAGTGATCGCCGAGTACGGGCTGCCGGCGGTCTTTCACAGCGGACATTCGGGCATGGGCTCGGGCATGCATGGCGGCGGCGGCCTGCGCCTCAAGTATTCGGAGCCGATCTATCTCGACGATGTGGCCGTCGACTTTCCAGACATGAAGATCGTGATCGCGCATCCGTCCTGGCCGTGGCAGGAGCAGGCGCTGTCGATCGCGCTGCATAAGCCGAACATGTATATCGATCTGTCGGGCTGGTCGCCGAAGTACTTTTCGCCCGAGCTGGTCAAGTATGCGAATACGCTGTTGCGCAACAAGGTGCTGTTCGCGTCCGACTTCCCGCTGATCCGGCCGGACCGCTGGCTGGAGGACTTCGACACGCTCGACATCAAGCCCGAAGTGAAGCCGCTCGTTCTGAAAGAGAATGCCGTCAGCTTGCTGGGTTTGCGGGCCGACGCAAGACGAATCGCGAATGACGCATGAAAAATGGCCCGGCGCGAAAGCGCCGGGCCATCTCGGTCCATCAACGAATGCTTAGCGTTTCGCGGCGTTGGAGCGAATGACGAGCAATGCCGTAATCGCCGCGATGATGGTCACCGGCACGCTCGCGCCGATAACGAGGGCCGAGCTTTTTCCCATCGACAGCAATTGCCCTGCGGCGGCGGGGCCGACGATCGAACCGACGCGTCCCACCGCCACCGCGGCGCCGACGCCCGTACCCCGCACGCTGGTCGGATAGCTCGCGGCGGACAGCGCATACAGCATAGACTGCGCGCCGACGACGCCCATGCCGGCGAACAGCACGGCAACGGATAACGTCTCGATGCTGGCGACCTGCGAAAGCGCGACCAACGCACCGACGATGCACGCGTAGATTGCCGTGACCGACAGGCCTTGTCTGAAGCGATCCATCAGCAGACCGATGCCGAGCACGCCAATCACGCTGCCGACGTTGAAAAAGATCTGTGCAATCCCGGCCTGCGAACGACTCATGCCGCGCCCGACGGTCAACGAAGGCAACCAGTTCAGCAGGAAATAAAGAACGATCAGCGTACAGAAGAAACTGATCCAGATACCGATCGTCGCCGCGGCGCGCCCCTCGCCGAACAGGACTGCGCGCGTCGAAAGCAGCGGTTTGTCCGCTTCAGTTGATTCCCGCGACTCGGCGGCGAATTCGCGTGACTCAGGCAGCAACGCGATCAGCAGCGGAATGATGAGCAGCGGTCCGACTCCGCCTACGTAGAAGATATGACGCCACGCAGTAGCACCCGCGCTCAGCACGGCGATCAATGCGGCAAGCGCGCCGCCGACCGGCATACCGCAATACATGACACTGACCGCCGTGTTGCGGTGACGCGGATCGACCGCCTCGGAAGACAACGCGATCAGGTTCGGCATCGCGCCGCCGAGCCCGATGCCCGTCAGCAGGCGAGCAATCAGCAGACTTTCGAAGCTCCAGACCTGCGCGGTCGCAATCGAGAAGATGCCGAATACCGCCATTGAGATCATTAGGACGCGCTTGCGGCCGATCCGGTCGGCAAGTCTGCCGCCGATCATCGCGCCCGGCAAAAGCCCCAACATGCCGGCGCTGAAAGCGAGCCCCAACTGGCCGACCGACAAGCCGAACTCGTGCGCCATCCGAGGCGCCGCAACGCCGGTGGACTGCAGGTCGATACCCTCCAGCACCGCGACGAGAAAGCACAATGCCAACGTTAGTGCAGTACTGGAGCCCACGGCACTCGACCGATTAGCAACACTTGACATGACGTCTCCTTGACCTTTGATTGAATTACCAGTGGCCAGCTACGCTTCGTCGTTCGACGAAGCGGCCATGGGAAGGAGAAGATTTCTGACAATGATCTTTGCGTCACTTATCAGAACTCTTCCCACAGCACCCCCGGAATTAGTGATGAGTCTAGTCTCAGGACACCTGATATTGAAAGTAGAATATGATATGCCTGGTAGAAACACCTAAGCTAACCTGATAATGACCAAGACAATGGAGAAGCGGCGAACGCCCCTTGCCAAACAGGCCGGTTCAACGAAAACCGGTGCGCCACCTGCCCGCGTTTCCTATGTGGTCGGCCAACTGGACCGCCTGCTCAAACGCAGTTTGATCGATGTGCTGGGTGAATTCGGGCTGACCTTGCCTCAATTCACCGCGCTCTCCGTAATCAGCGCCAGCGGCGCGATGACCAACGCTAAACTCGCCGAACGCTCGTTCATCACGCCGCAGTCGGCCAACGAAGTTGTCAAAACGATGGAGGCCAACGGTTGGGTCGGACGCGCTGGACATCCTACGCACGGCCGGCTGATCCATCTGTTTCTGACCGACGAAGGGCGCCGGGTACTGAAGGAATGCGATTCGGCGATCGACACGCTCGAAGCGTCCATGCTGGACGGAGTAACGGAAATCCCGGTCGATACGCTGCGCAAGGTGCTGCAGCGATGTGTGTCGAATCTGCGTGGTTGAGTGGACCTTTCCAATGACAAAAGAGCAGTCGCGCTCGAATCGAGCGCGACTCTTTTTCTTTCGCCTGAGGGCTGAATTGCGTTCAGCTCGGTGAAATCCCTGGTCGGCATTTAGCCGCGTATTACCCCGCCCACTGCGTCGATCGCTATATTGCTTGTCAACGGCCGCTTTGCGCACACCGCGATAGCGCGTCCGCCTCGCCTTTCCCAACCCGATTCGAGAGGACACGAAGCATGTCAAAGCGCATTCTTATCATCGCCGGTGATTTCGTCGAAGACTATGAGCTGATGGTGCCGTTTCAGGCACTGGGGGCAGTCGGTCATCAGGTGGACGTGGTTGCGCCCGACAAGCGCGCCGGCGACGCGATTCGCACCGCGATCCACGACTTCGAAGGCGATCAGACCTACACCGAAAAGCGCGGACATAACTTCACGCTGAACACCGACTTCGCATCGGTGGACCCCGCGAAATATGACGCGCTGCTCGTGCCCGGCGGCCGCGCCCCCGAGTATCTGCGGCTCAACGACAAGGTGATTGGGTGGGTGCGCCAATTCGCCGAAGCGAAGAAACCGATTGCCGCGGTCTGCCACGGCGCGCAACTGCTTGCAGCGGCGGGCGTGATCGAAGGCCGGCGCATCTCTGCGTATCCGGCCTGCGCGCCCGAGGTGAAGCTGGCGGGCGCGGAGTACGTGGCGCTCGACTGGCCCGACGCGATCACCGACGAGAACTTCGTCACCGCACCCGCCTGGACCTCGCACGTGAACTGGATCGCGCAATTCCTTGCGCTGCTCGGCACGCGCATCGCGCATTGAAGGAGCGCCAGGACCGAAGCGCGGCATCGCGGGCGAGCAACCGTGTTACGCTCGATCACGACGGCATGAGCGACCGCACCGCGCGCTTCGCGTCCTGCGACGTCAACACTTGCGAGAAGGGCTGACCGAATGTGCAACGTCTATGTCAACGCTGATCCGATCCTCTACGAGTCGCGTACGCGCGCGCTGCGCATTCACGGCGTCGTGACCACGGTGAGGCTCGAAAATCTCTTCTGGGACGTGCTTCAGGAAATCGCCAACCGCGAGGACGTGACGACGACCCAGTTCGTCGTGAAGCTTCACGACGAACTGATCGCGTTGCGCGGCGAAGAGCCGTTGAATTTCGCGTCGTTTCTGCGCGTGTGCTGTTTGCGCTATCTGTCGACGAGCGCTGCCCGCAACGAGGCCGCTGGCGACGTGCAGCTCAACGCCCCGTTTCAACCCAGAGTCGTGAAGACGGCTGTGTGACGGATTCGTCGCCTGGCGGGCCGCGGCGTCGCCTCGGCCCGGTATCGCGAGTGCGGTCTCGCGCCGTATTTGTTCTGTTTTTGTTCCGTTGCGTCAGTCAACCGACGCATCGCATGCGCAATCAAGAGAAGACGCAGCGGCCGGCCGTTCCAGCACAGCAAGCCGTTGCAGTGTCACGAGACCGAGCAGTGCGAGTCCAAGTCCCAGCGTGAAGTCAGCGTGAATCCCCGCGCGGTCGACAATAGTGCCTCCCACTGCCGAACCCGCCGCAATCGCGACCTGGATGATGCTGACGAACATCGCCGAGCCCGCTTCGGGCAGGTCTGTCGTGCTGCGCTGAATCCATACGCTGAAGCACAGCGGCAGCGCTCCGAACGCGATTCCCCACAGCAGCATCCCCGCAGTCTCGCCGGTCGGCGAATGCTCGAGCAGCAACATCGACGACATCGCGCCCAATAGCAGCAGAACCATCGCGGCGACGGATTTCTTCAGATGGTCCGAAATCACCATCGACGCCAATGCATTCGAGAAGAAGCCGATCAGACCGAATCCGAACAGCAACAGGGTGATGGCGCTCAACGAGAAGTCGTGTTCGAGCAACGGAGCAATGTACGTGTAGGTCGAGAAATGCGCGCCGAAGACGAGCGCGACCATCGCCATGCTCAGCCTCGTATGAGGCCGGCGAAGCAGTGTTTTGAAATCGGCGATCCGCAATGCCGATGCCGACGGCAACGAAGGCACGAGGAACGCCTGCGCCAGCAAGGCGAGCGACACGAGGCCCGCGGTCGCGGCGAACGCGTGGCGCCACGATGCAAACGACGCGATGAACGTCCCGAGCGGCACGCCGATCACCGTTGCGCAGGTCACGCCGGTCAGAATGGTCGCGGTTGCTTTGGCGGCATCCTTTGCTTGCACGAGTCGAGGAGCCGCCGCCGTCGCCAGAGTCCAGAAGCCACCCAGCGCGCCGCCGAGCAAAGCCCGTCCTACAAGCATGATCGCGAGGTTCGGTGCGATCGCGCACACGACGTTCGCGATCAACAGTACCGCGGTGAGGAGCAGGAAGACGTACCGGCGGTCCATGCGGCCCGCGCTGACTATTAGCGTCGGCGCCAATATTGCGGCCATTACGCCGGGCGTGGTGACCATCAGACCAGCGACACCAGTCGACACGCCGAGGTCGTGTGCGATCTGTGGCAACAGCCCGACGGGCAAAAACTCGGCCGTGACGAACGCGAACGCGCTTACCGCAACAGCGATGACGGATAGCCATTGACCTGCGGAGGTTGAATTCCCTTCCAGGGACGCTGAAGTCGTAGGTGTATCGATGTGCATGATGACCCTGATGCCAGATTGAAGCCTGACACTTTAGGCGGGGTCTCACGTTGGAAAAAGAGTCGTCCGATGAAAAGACTAGAAGGTGTGGCTGAACAATGCGCGGGCGACGATATTCCGCTAACGGCCGAAACGACCGCGTAGCCTCTTTCATATGCGCCGGCATGAAAGCGTTCGTCATCAGCGGCGTGATGCGTTTCGTTGACAGTCTTCCACGATGTTAGAAAATCTCGTAAGTGGCGCCGAAGTGCTTGCATCGGGCTGCCAACGCGGTATTGCATTGTTCGCGGCGGCTCGAGGACTTCATTTTTGCCGTGTCCAATAGGGCTCCGTGATAGTTATACCGACTGGCCTGATCAGTACCTGGGAGACGGATGGCGATTGATTTGAAAGTGGGAGCCCACCGCAGTTGCACGCTCCAAACGCGGCACGAATATCGCGGCAGCACGTCCAGCGACGAAGTGCGCACCGGCCGCCAGCTCATTGCTTCAGCAAGTCCATGGGAGCTCACGCGCGACGCGAGCCAACTAGCCCCGCACTTCCAATCTTCCCCTAATGACATCAACCAGGAGGCGGCCTCCTTTCGGCTTTCTCCGGCCGAAAAGACCGAGTGCATGCAACGATGGGAAGACGATCACAATTTGTGTTGGGCTATCGGGAAGCCAATGGGCGGATACGGAACAGTCCAGGCGTGCATGGACCATGCGCGCTACAACTACAACATTTGCATGGGATTCACTCAAGCAATATGAACACTCCACGCTCACCCCAGCCACCAAAATCAATCGTTGTCGGCTTCGTTCCTGAGGACATGGAACTGACCATTCAGATGGTTGATGAGGCGGCTCTCCAGCCACTTTTGACCGGGACGGTCTTCCCCATTCTGTTGTCAGACTTTGGCGACAAGATTGACGACGAAATCGCTCGCCGTTTCGGTGTCGCCATCCTCAACTGCCTGGCTCGATACAAACCCGAATTAGTGCCGCTCATGTCGTCGGTCACGCAAGAGCCGCAGAAACGACCGGAATAACGCATCTAAACGGCAAGTCTGCGCTCTGAAGGTACCTTAAAGCTCACTTGGCACCCCCCGTCAGCGTAACAATTCCGTTTTGCTCGATATGGACCTGATCAACAAATTCAATGCACGTATTTCGGGAAAGAAAACCGCCCCAATATGCCGATTGCATCCGTAACCGCCTAATTGGGCGCGGAATTGCTTGTCGAGTTCGATACGGTGAATGTCGTTGCAGATGAAAGCAGACGCTGCCTTTCGCTAAGCGAATAAAACAGAGAAGTAAAAACCGCGCGACGCGCCAGTTAATAATTGCCGTGCCGGTCTTCCGCCTGGAATTAGAAAAATTCGGAAAATCCCCTTCCGAAATCGTCTCGTCTTGCAATCTGCGCTCAGTAACATATGCTCTCTTTCAGAGCGCTTTCCGGGTTCTTTTCCCGGGACCACGGTGCAAGCCGGGCGCCCACAGGCGCGAGGCGGCCGACACACGCAAACAACGCCGTCCCAGCGCGCCCGACGTTTCTCCGCCCACCCCCGGTCGAGGCGTGGGCGGCAACCATCCTGAAAGCCGACATGTCACGCACAAACGAAATCAGACTGCCGCGCCTTTCCGGTGAGAAGAATCGCATCGAGGAGTAACCAGCAGTTTGCGCATACGGGCGACATGCGCGACCTAGTTGGGTTTCCCGAGTTTCTGTCACCGAGCTTTTGTAACGTGCGCCGCTCACAACTGGGTGAGCGGCGTAACCGGCAATGATGCCGACCGCACGGATGAATGTCGCGCTCACGCGGCTCGAGTCGAACCACCGCAGGCGAGCGTCAATGTACAAGGAGTCTTGGCGATGAAAGCTCCTCAGCGTCCTCAGCGCATCGAGTTGATGGCGCCGCTCTCGGGCGTGCTGGTTCCTCTCGACAGCGTGCCCGATCCGGTCTTCGCCCAGAAGATGGTCGGCGATGGCGTATCGATCGATCCGACCTCGGATGAACTGCTATCGCCGCTTGCCGGCAAGGTCACGCAACTCCACAGCTCGTGCCACGCCACAACGATCACCGGCGACAACGGTCTGCAAGTGCTGCTGCACATCGGGCTCGACACCGTGTTGCTGCGCGGCGAGGGCTTCATGCCGTTGGTCAAGGAAGGCGACGCCGTCGCGGCGGGCACGCCGCTGATCCGCTTCGACCCGATCGTGGTCGGCGCAAAAGCAACCAGCCTGCTCACGCAAATGGTCATCGCCAACGGCGATCTCGTCACGCGCTACGTTCCCGCGAAAGGGCTCGTCGTCGCCGGCACCGACGTCGCGCTGTACGTCGAACTAGTCGGCAGCGTGGAGAACAAAGATACGGCCAGCGTCACCGGCGCGGTCCTCTCCGGCGAGATCACGCTGCCGAATCCGGCGGGCCTGCATGCGCGGCCCGCCGCGGTCGTCGCGGTCGAGGCGAAGAAATTCAAGTCCGAGATCCGCTTGCTGCGCGGCGACGCCAGCGGAAATGCCAAGTCCGTCGTCGCGCTCATGGGGCTCGCAACGAAGTTCGGCGACAAGCTGCGCGTCGAGGCCCGCGGTCCCGACGCGGCGGAGGCGGCCAGCACTGTCGCGCGACTGCTTGCCGAGGGATCGGGCGAAAAGCCCGGCGATGCGCCCGCACCCGCGGCGGCCGCGTCAAGCGCGCCGGCTGCGGCAGTGCCGGCACCGAGCGAGGCGGCTCCCGCCGACGCCAACGAATTCATCGGCGTCTCCGCTTCGCCGGGGCTTTCGGTCGGCAAGATCGTGCAGTTCCGCCAGCAAGTGATCGAGGTGAACGAAGCGGGCGAGTCGCCGCAACGCGAACGGGCGCAACTCGAAGCGGCGCAGCATCAGGCGCGTCAGCAGATCGAGGGGCTCAAGGCGACGCTCGCCGATCCGTCGAAAGCGCAGATTCTCGACGCGCATCTCGAACTGCTGGACGATCCCGACCTGAACGACGCCGCCATCAGCAGCATCAGCGAGGGAAAGGGCGCGGGGTTCGCGTGGCGCGATGCGTTCCAGAACCAGGCAAGCATGCTCGAAAAGCTCGACAATCCGCTGCTGCGCGAACGCGCCGGCGATATCCGCGACGTCGGCCGCCGTGTGCTCGCGCTGCTCGCCGGCGTGAAGCAGGCGCAGATCGACGTGCCGGAAGAGTCGATCCTGATCGCTGAGGAACTGTCGCCGTCCGACACCACGTCGCTCGATCGCAGCAAGGTGCTCGGCTTTTGCACGACGACCGGCGGCGCGACGAGCCACGTCGCGATCCTCGCGCGCTCGCTCGGCATTCCGGCGATCTGCGGTATCGACGCGCGCGCGCTGCAACTCGCCGACGGCACGCCCGTCGTGCTCGACGGTTCGCGCGGCAGCTTGCGGCGCAATCCGAGCGCCGAGGAACTGGAAAAGGCGCGCGAACGCATCAGGCGCCAGGCCGCCAAACGCGAAGACGAAAAGCTCGCGGCAAGCAGAATCGCAATGACCGCCGACGGCCACCGCGTCGAAGTCGTCGCGAACATCCGCAATGCGCAGGAAGCGCGCGACGCGGTCGCTGGCGGTGCGGAAGGCGTCGGACTGTTGCGTTCCGAGTTCCTGTTCGACGCGCGCGACACCGCGCCAAGCGAAGACGAACAGGCCACCGAATATTGCGCCGTCGCGGAAGCGCTCGGCCGCGAGCGCACGCTCGTGGTCCGCACCCTCGATGTCGGCGGCGACAAACCGCTGTCGTATATGCCGCTGCCGAAGGAAGACAACCCGTTTCTCGGCCTGCGCGGTGTGCGCGTGAGCCTCGAGCGTCCCGACATCTTTCGCACGCAACTGCGCGCGATCCTGCGCGCGGCGCCGCTTGGCAACCTGCACGTGATGTTCCCGATGATCACGACGGTCGAGGAAGTGCGGGCGGCGCGCAAGATCCTGCTAGAAGAAGCCGGCGATCGCGCGGCAAGCGTGAAAGTGGGCGTCATGATCGAAGTCCCGGCGGCCGCGCTGATCGCCGAGCCGCTCGCCCGCGAAGTCGACTTCTTTTCGATCGGCACGAACGACCTCACGCAATACACGCTCGCGATGGACCGGGGCCATCCGCAACTCGCGAAGCAGGCCGACGCGCTGCACCCGGCGGTGTTGCGTCTGATCGGCATGACGGTCGACGGCGCGCATCAGCATGGCAAATGGGTCGGCATTTGCGGCGGCATCGCGTCGGATGCGATGGCAGTGCCAGTGCTCGTCGGCCTTGGCATCGACGAGCTTTCGGTGAGTATTCCGGCAGTCGGTTCGATCAAGGCCCAGCTTGCACGCATCACGACCGACGAAGCAAAGAAGCTCGCCGCCGAGGTGCTGCGTCTGGGCACCGCCGCGGAAGTCCGCGCGCATCTGTCGCGCTTTGCCGACTGAGCGGATCAACAGGAGATCAGCCATGTTCTCGCATGCGTTCGGAGTCTTGCAGAAGATCGGCAAATCGCTGATGCTGCCCGTCGCCGTACTCCCGGTGGCCGGCCTGCTGCTCGGTCTCGGCGCCACCGACTTCCACGGTTACGTGCCGACCGTCGTGCTCGCGCTGATGAAGAACGCGGGCGACGTGATCTTCGCCAACCTGCCGCTGATCTTCGCGATCGGCGTCGCGCTCGGCTTCACCGAGAACGATGGCGTCTCGGGTATCGCCGCAACGATCGGGTATCTGGTGATGACGGCCACGCTGGGTGTGATCGCGAAAATACAGGGCATCGAAACCGACACGATCATGGGTATTCCGTCGATCCAGACCGGCGTGTTCGGCGGCATCCTCGCCGGTGGTCTTGCGGCCTGGATGTTCAACCGCTACTACCGGATCACGTTGCCGCCGTATCTCGGCTTCTTCGCCGGCAAGCGCTTCGTGCCCATCGTGACCGCGATCGGCTCGATAGTGCTCGGCGCGATCCTGTCCTTCGTGTGGCCGCCGATCGGCAGCGCAATCAAGGCTTTCTCGCATTGGGCGGCGGTTTCGGACCCGCGCACCGCCGCGACGGTCTACGGTTTCGTCGAACGTCTGCTGATTCCGTTCGGTCTGCATCACATCTGGAACGTGCCTTTCTTCTTCGAAATGGGCAGCTTCGTCGACCCGACGACCGGCAAGGAAGTTCACGGCGACATCACCCGCTATTTCGCGGGCGACCCCACCGCCGGCATTCTCGCGGGGGCGTTCCTGTTCAAGATGTTCGGCCTGCCGGCCGCGGCGATCGCGATCTGGCATTGCGCGAAGCCGGAGAAGAAGGTGGCCGTCGGCGGCATGATGGTGTCGGCCGCGCTGACTTCTTTTCTCACCGGCATCACCGAGCCGATCGAATTCGCGTTCCTGTTCGTCGCGCCGGTGCTGTACCTGATTCACGCATGCCTCGCGGCGTCGGCGCAGTTCGTTGCGAACACCTTGGGCATGCGCATGGGCTTCACGTTCTCGCAAGGCGGCATCGATTTTCTGATGTTCAACCTGATCGGCGGAAAGGCCACGCACGCCTGGTATGTTTTCATTCTCGGTCCAATTTACGCGGTGATCTATTACGGCGTGTTCCGCTTCGTCATCACGCGCTTCAACCTCAAGACACCCGGCCGCGAGGACGACACGGCGGATACCGTGGCGGTCGCCGCGAGCGGCGCGGGCGGACGCTCGCGCGAACTCGTGCTCGCCTTTGGCGGCCGCTCCAATATCACCAGTCTCGACGCTTGCATCACGCGGCTGCGCATCTCCGTGAAGGACCCGGCGCGCGTCGACGAACACAAGCTCAAGGCGCTCGGTGCGGCAGGTGTGGTGCGCGTGGGCAACGGCGTGCAGGCGATCTTCGGGCCGTTGTCGGAGAACATGAAAACCGACATGCAGGACTATCTGAAGACAGCGGGCGCAGAAGCGGATCTGCCGGCGGCTGGCGCACCCGGCGTGGAAGGCGCAGCAGCCGCGACTGCCGCGGCTCCAGCGGCCGTGGCCACCTCGGCGCAACACTCTGCGCAGGAAACGGAGCGCGCGGAAAAGATTCGTGCGGCGCTGGGCGGCGCGGCCAACATCCTGAAGCTCGACGCGCTGGCGGCCACGCGGTTGCGTGTCGAGCTATTGGATGCGTCGCGCATCGACGCGGCCGGCTTGAAAGCGGCGGGCGTGGCCGCCACGCAAGCATTGAAGAACGGTGCACTCGATCTGATCGTGGGTCTCGGCTCGGGCAGCCTCGCAGGCGCAATGCGATAGGAGCGACGCGTACATAGGGGGCGGTATGGAAGCAGTCAGAACTTTCCTCGAAACTCAGCCGCTGCTCGCGCTTTTTCTGACCATTGCGCTCGGCTACCTGGTCGGCGAAATCACTATCAAGGGCGTGGCTCTGGGCTCGGGGGCCGTGCTGTTCGTCGGACTCGGGCTCGGCGCGTTCGCGCCGAAATCCGCGCCGCCGGCGTTGCTGGGCACGCTCGGTCTGCTGCTGTTTCTGTATGGCATCGGCATTCAGTACGGCGCGCAGTTCTTCCGCGGACTGACGAGCCGGGAAGGCATGAAGGCCAACGCGGCCGCCTGTCTGGGCGTGATCGCTTCGGGTCTGGCGGCGTGCGCCTTCATCCACTTCGGCATCACGCTCGCCGATGCGCTCGGCATGTTCGCCGGCAGCGGCACCAGCACGGCGAGCCTGCAGGTTGCCATCGCATCGATGAAAAGCAGCAATGCCGCCGTGGCTTATAGCGTCACCTATCCATTCGGCGTGGCTGGGCCGATCCTGTTCCTCTATGTGCTGAACGCGGCCCTGAAAGCCAAAATACCGAAGCCGACCGCGAAGGTGCTGGAGACCGCGGAAATCGCATTGCGCAATGCCAGTCTCTTCGGTCTCCGGCTGTCGGAGCTCTCGACCCGCCTGCCTGCCGGCGTGGCGATAGCGGCCGTGCGGCGCGCGCATCACAATCAGTTGCCCAGCGACGACTTCACGCTGCGCGCCGACGACGTCCTTCTTGCCACCGCCACCGAGCGCCGCCCGCTCGACGAAGCAACCGCACTATGCGGCGAGTCGCAGCCCGGGCGTATTTCGAGTCATCGCGAAGACCTCGACTATCTGCGCGTGTTCGCGTCTAGCCCGGCGGTCGTCGGCACGGCGCTCGGCAATCTGCGCTATCCGGACGGCGTGAACTGCGCGATCGCGCACGTGCGGCGCGGTGATACCGATCTGCTGTCGACCCCGGATCTGATTCTCGAGGCAGGCGACCGCGTCGGTCTGCTCGTCGACAACGCGCATCGGGCGACGGTCCGCGCGTTCTTCGGCGATTCGATCAAGGGCACGGCCGAGCTGAGTTTCATCTGTCTGGGCATCGGCGCGGCAGCGGGGCTGCTGGTCGGTGCGATCCCGTTGCGCGCGCCCGGTCTCGGCGCGTTCAGCCTGGGTCTCGCGGCGTTGCTACTGGTCGCACTGTGCCTCGGCAAGGTTCGCCGCAGCGGACCTTTCGTGTGGGTGATGCCGCTCTCCGCAAATCTCGTGCTGCGCAATCTCGGGCTGACGATTTTTCTCGCGCAGGTGGGCCTGTCTTGCGGACCGAAGTTCGTTGCGACCGTCGGCACCGCCGGACCGCTGCTGCTGCTTTATGGCGTGATCACGCTGCTGGTGCTCGTCGGCGTCACGGCTGTGTGCTGCCTGTGGATCTTCAGACTGTCTTTCGATACATCGGTCGGCGTGATCTGCGGCGCGACCGGCAATCCCGCGATTCTCGCCTTCGCCAACCGCATCGCGCCGACGGATCAGCCCGACGTCATGTACGCGATGATTTTTCCGTCGATGACCATCGTCAAGGTGCTGTTCGTGCAGATCGCCATCGCGGTCGCTGCCGGCTAGGAGAAGCCGTTATCGCGACCCGCCGCTATCGGGAACGCCGCTTGCTCGATTTAGAGCCGCGACGCATTCTGCAACGATGCGCGGACGGTCCGGCGATGGAGGCCAGATGAAAGGACGGGTGGCAAGTGCGGGCGTGGCCGTTGTTCTGGTCGCCCTCATGGCCGCGCACGGCCCCACTGCGCATGCACGGGAGCCCGCGCCGGGTGCCGTCACTGCGCCGCTCGCGGCCGCCAGCGATACCGCGGCCGCGGCGCGCGGCGCGAAGCTCGCGGCCATTGGCAATTGCGTCACGTGCCACACCGCGACGGGCGGCCAGCCCCTCGCGGGCGGCCTGCCGCTGCAAACACCTTTTGGCATCATTTACTCGACCAACATCACCCCGGACAACGAAACCGGCATCGGAGGCTGGACGCTCGACGCGTTCGAACGTGCGATGCGGCGCGGCGTGTCCAGCGACGGTCATCTGCTCTACCCCGCGTTCCCGTATCCCCACTTCACGCACCTGAGCGATGCCGATATCGGCTCGCTGTATGCATGGCTGATGAGCCGCGCTCCGGTCAGCGCGCCTGCGCCGCACAACGAGCTGATCTTCCCGCTCGGCTTCAGGCCCCTCATCGCCGTGTGGAACCTTCTTTACCTGCATACCGCCAGCGAAGCCGCACCGTCGCCGACCGGAGCGCCGGAGCTCGCACGCGGGCGTTATCTGGTCGAAAGCCTCGGTCATTGCGGTGCGTGCCACACGCCGCTCGACCACCTCGGCGCCGAGCGCCGCGACCACGCGCTGCAAGGCGGCACGATCGACGGATGGGACGCACCCGCGCTGACGGACCTCGCTTCACGCCCCACGCCCTGGACGCCGGCTCAGCTCGTCGGCTATCTGCGCACGGGCCTCGCCAGCGCCCATGGCGCGGCGGCGGGTCCGATGCGCCCCGTCACGCGGACGCTCGCCGACGCATCCACTTCCGACGTCGAGGCGATGGCCGCGTATCTGCTGGCGTTGCCATCCGGGGGCCGAGGCGCGCCGGAGCATCCGGTCGCCTCGCCCTCCGCTACCTCCGCGCCCGTGTCCCCCGCGCCCGGCGGCGGCGCGAATCTGTTCGCCGCGGCCTGCGCATCGTGCCATGCCGAAGGCGCGCCGATGTCGAACGGGGGCGCTCGACCGTCGCTGTCCCTTTCCACGGCCGTCAACGCCGACAGCCCTCGCAACATGGTCCGTTTCATCCTCGATGGCATCGACTGGCACGAAAGCGATAGCGAGCCCTTCATGCCATCATTTGCCAACACCTTCACGGATGCGCAGATAGCGGAGCTCGCCAACTACACGCGCGAACGCTTCACCGCGCGCGACGCGTGGCCCACGCTCGACGCCCGTGCGGTCGCGCAATTTCGCAGGGACGGCCTGCCACGATGATCACACTCAACGTCAACGGCGTCAGTCAGACGGTCGATGTCGACCCGTCCACGCCGCTGCTCTATGTGCTGCGCAACCAATTGCAGCTCGACGGCGCGAAGTTCGGCTGCGGTCTCGGTCAATGCGGCGCATGCACGGTCAGCGTCGGCGGCGAACCGGTGTTCTCGTGCCTCATGCCGGTCGTGGCCGTGGGCGAGCGGCCAGTGCGAACCGTCGAAGGACTCGGCAGCGCGCAACATCCCGGACCACTTCAGCAAGCCTTCATCGACGAACAGGCCGCGCAATGCGGCTATTGCATCGCCGGCATGATCATGCGAGCGCAAACGCTGCTGGACCGAGTCCCGCACCCAAGCGATGAACAGATCCGCCGCTACATGCAGCCGAACCTGTGCCGCTGCGGCACGCACCTGCGCATTCTCGCGGCGATCCGGCAAGTCGCGAGCGGTTCGCCGCGTACGGGCGGGGGAGCGCAATCGTGAGCGACGGCCGCCCATTGTCCGCCGCCCACGGCACCGGTCCGGATGACCCCGCGCGGCGCCGCTTCCTCGTTGGCGGCTCGCTGATGGTGAGCTTCGCGATCGTGCCAGTCATGGCCGCGCTCGCGCAAACCACCACCGAAGCGGGCACCTTCAACGCGAGCGCCCCGAAGCTGCCGGGCAGTCTCAAGACCACGCCGTTGCTCGATGCGTGGATCAAGGTCGCCCCCGACGGCCGCGTGAGCGTATTCACGGGCAAAGCGGAGCTTGGCACGGGCATTCGCACCGCGCTGCTGCAGGTCGCCGCGGAAGAGCTGGATCTTGCGCCTGATGCGATCGAGCTGATCACCGCCGACACCACCAGAACGCCGAACGAAGGCTACACCGCCGGCAGTCACACGATGGCCGACAGCGGCACCGCGATCCTCAACGCCGCGGCTCAGGTGCGCGCGCTGCTGGTCGCGAGCGCGGCCTCGCAGTTGGGCCTCGACGCAGCGACTCTGACGACACGCGACGGCGCCGTCATTGCCGCCGACGGAAGACGCGTGAGCTATGGCGAAGCCGTGCAACACGCGGACCTGCATCAGAACGCCCAGCCCGACGCGCCGAGAAAGCCGCCATCGGCCTACGCGCTGATTGGCCATATGCTGCCGCGTGTCGATATCCCGGGCAAGGTGACGGGCGGTGCGAGCTATGTCCAGGACCTGCGGCTGCCCGGCATGCTGCATGCCCGCGTCGTGCGGCCGCCGTCTTATGGCGCGAGCCTCGTTGCAGTCGATCGCGGGCGTGTCGAGGCGCTGCCCGGGGTCGTCAAGGTCGTGCGCAACGGCAACTACCTCGCGGTGGCCGCCGACGACGAATGGCGCGCGATCCTCGCGATGCGTGAGCTGGCGCTCGCCGCGCAGTGGCGGCCCGGGCCGCCGCTGCCCGATCCGGCGAACGTCCACGCGTTGCTGATGAGCCTGCCCGCACAGGAAATCGCGGTGGCCGATCGGGGCGCGGCGACCGGCGCGGCCGCACCGATGGCGACGCTGCGGGCGCGCTATTCGAGGCCGTATCTGACGCATGGCTCGATTGGGCCATCGTGCGCGGTCGCGCGACTCGACAACGATGTGATGACCGTTTGGACGCATACGCAAGGCGTCTATCCGCTGCATGCCGGCATCGCCGAAATGCTCGCGATGCCGCCCGGCAAGGTGCACTGCGTGCATGTGGAAGGTTCGGGCTGCTACGGACACAACGGCGCGGACGATGTCGCGGCCGATGCCGCCCTGATCGCCCGCGAGTTGCCTGGTCGACCGGTGCGGGTGCAATTGATGCGCGAACAGGAACACATGTGGGAGCCGTTCGGCCCGGCCATGACAGTCGACGCAAAGGCAACGCTCGATGCGGCAGGCATGATTGCCGACTGGCGTTACGAGCTATGGAGCAATACGCATAACAACCGCATCGAGAATGCGGGCCGCCTGCTGCCCGCGCAGCTCCTTGCGCAGCCGTTCACCCCCGCGCCGCCGAAGCCGATTCCGATGCCGGAAGGCGGAGGCGACCGCAACAGCATTCCGCTCTACCGCGTGCCCAGCCTGCACGTGCAGCATCATTTCGTGCCCACGATGCCGATCCGCGTCTCCGCGATGCGTTCGCTCGGCGCGCACATGAACGTGTTCGCGATCGAGAGCTTCATCGACGAGCTAGCCAGAGCCGCGCACGCCGATCCCGTTGCGTTTCGCCTCAAACATCTCGATGATCCGCGCGCACATGGCGTGATTCGCGCCGTAGCCGATCAATTCGGCTGGCATGCTCACAGCGCGCTAACGGGCGACGCTAGCCCGCGTTCACACGGTACCGGCTTTGCGTTTGCCCAATACAAGAACCTGATGGCCTACTTTGCCGTCGCGATGGACGTGACGGTAATGCGCGATACCGGCGAGCTCAGCATCGAGCGCGTCGTCGCAGCCGTCGATTGCGGACAGATCGTGAATCCGGACGGTGTGCGCAATCAGATCGAAGGCGGCATTTTGCAAACCGCGAGCTGGACGCTCTATGAAGAAACGCAATTCGATCCGCAACGCATCACGAGCTATGACTGGAGCACTTATCCGATCATGCGCTTCTCGTCCGTACCCAAACGCGTGGACGTGCTGTTGATCGACCGGCCTGGCTTGCCATTCCTGGGTGTCGGAGAAGCGGCGCAAGGCCCGGCCGCCGCGGCGCTCGCGAACGCGATCGACGACGCGACGGGTGTGCGGATCCGTGACTTGCCGTTGCTCGGGGCGAACGGCAAGAAGATGCTCGAGGCGTGACGGGGCTTTCGCGTTAACAAACGAACGCGCCGCGCGATCTTCGGCGCGGCGCCGGGACTGCGCTCAGTGGCCGCCGGACGGAAACGAGAACGTCGCGCGCGCGCTGCCATTGCCGCGGACGTTCACCGTCTGCTTTCTGGTCACGCCGCTGTAAGTGGCGCTGATCGTATAACGCCCTTGAGGCAGCCGCACGAGCATGTACGGCCCCTTCGACGTGGCCTCGAACACGGAAGCGCCGCCTTTGGCGATCTGCACCTGGACGTCGGCCACATAGCTCGCACCGGGTCCCGTGAACTGCAGAGACAGCGGCCACTGCCTGCGTGCCTGCCGCAGCGCGGTCGACTCGTCGCGGCCAACTCCGCCGGTCACGAACGATATGTCGCCCTGCTGCTGCGTCGGTGGCATGCCGGTCCGGTGGATCTCGCTGGCGCTCTGCGGAGCAGCCGTCTGCGCGACCGCGACGCCTGCCTGAACCAGTGTGAACGCCGCGGCGAGCAGGGTCGACGCGATCCAGGGAGCGTTTCGTTGCATTTTCATCGTGACTGCTCCTTACAGTATTGCCGACTGCCGGTTAGAGTGCGTGCCCGGTTCGTCGGGTGGAAGAACGCTTGCACCAGGTTGGAAACGCATCGCGCGCCGGGGGCCGGCCACGAGCGAGGGCACCTCACGACCACGGTCAGCAGCGGACTTATCACGAATAATACGACATAGGGCGCGTAGGAGAGTGTAGATACGCCAATGGGTCACTGCCATGCATACCGCGCAAATGGTCCCCGGCATCGGTCAGCAATGTTTGAGCCAATCCCGGACCAGAACTTATAAGACATTCTTCAGAACGCCGGAGCTAGGCGCCGCCTCGATCTTGAGAAGCCCATTCAATCGTCTATGTTCAAAGAGACGTTATTGGGCAGACGCGCCGTCGCGGTCAGGAGGATGTCGCCATGTCATTACTCGCGCCATCCGGTGCTGGACTGCGGCACCTATGCCTGGTCGCATCGATAAGTGTGGGTGCGGCCTTTCCCGCTTCAATCGCTGCACAGGTAGTGCGGACAGAGGTTCTACCGCTGCAGTCGGTCACACTCACCGACGAACAGTTCCTCGGCGGACAAGAAGCGGGCAAGCCGGTCACCGTTGCCGGAGTGCTGAGCCTACCCAAGGCGGGTTCGGATCGTCTTCCTGCGATCGTCATGCTTCATCCATCGGGCGGCATCAACAGCGGTATCACCGACTGGCAGCAGGAGTTCCTTGCGATGGGCGTCGCCACGTTCGTTGTCGACAGTTTCGCGGGGCGCGGTGTCGTCAGCACGCTCAACGACCAGGGGCAACTGGGCCGGCTCGTGCAACTCGAGGACGCGTATCGCGCACTCGACCTGCTCCAGAAGCATCCAAGAGTCGATCCGGAGCGGGTGATACTGATGGGCGAATCACGCGGCGGACAACCAGCGTTATATGCCGACCTCAAACGGTTTCAACAATTGCATGGCTCCACTTCCGGCAAGGGCTTCGCCGGGTACATCGCGTTCTATCCGAACTGCAACACGACCTTTAGAGCCGATGACGATTTCGACGACAAGCCCGTGCTCGTTTTTCATGGCAGTGCAGATGAGTTTGCTCCAGTCGCGTCATGCCGCGCATACGTCGAAAGACTGCGCGCCAAGGGAAAAGACATCAAGTTCGTCGAGTACTCGGGCGCCCAGCATATGTTCGACTGGAAAGCCGCGGCGAAGCCAATCGTTCTCGCCAAGGCGCAGACCATAAGAAGCTGTCAACTGAGCGAAGCACAGAACGGCCAAATCATGGACGCAGCGACTGGCCAGCTTTTTACTTACAGCGATCCCTGCGTCGAGTATGGAGCAACCCTCGCGTACGACGAAAAGGCCGCGATCGATGCCAGGAAGACCGTCCGCGAGTTCGTGACGGGTACGCTCAAACTTGGCGCGCCCGCTCCGTGACCCGGAAGGCCGGTTCGTTTGCGAACTTGGGTTGTCCTGAGCTTCGACGAACGGCCGTCTCCTGACAAGAGCCAGTTTCACTTTCAATGCGTCCTTATGCGCGTTTCAGGTATGAAGCGCACATCGGCGCTGTAATAGCCATAACACTCGCTGCTTTCCCGGCTCCCATTTTTGGGCCGCTATTTCAATGCGTCCGTCCGGGTGTGCGGAGAGCTCGCTTTACCTGTCGGATGTCTTTTCGCCTTCCGGACAATTAACCAAGTCTTCTGGGGTTGGCAATTTTTAACCATAACATTCAGGAGTAGCATCGTGCGTGTATTGCATTGATGGGGTGGACGCCGTTCATTAACCAATACACCACGGAGAAACAGCATGAAGATGCGTACTCTGGGCCGCAACGGCCCCACGGTTTCGGCACTTGGGCTGGGCTGCATGGGCATGTCGGATTTCTACGGTCCTGCGGATCGCACCGAAAGCATCGCCACGCTGCACTCGGCGCTCGAAGCCCGCTGAGCGAAGTCCCCGGCGGCCCACTGAGGCGGCGTGCCATTGCAGCCGCGCGCGCGAAGGCTATCGACCTTCGTAATAGAGACGTCATCGGGGATCACGCGTACCGAACACTCGTACAAGAGCTGGACTGGGCTGAACTGTCCGCTGGCGGCAACGCGCCGTCATAGCGTCCTGACGAGCGGAGAACGCCCTTTAAGGAGACCTTCTTGATGCTCGCGGACACGGTGCGCAGAGGTAACCGGTCCGCGTCTGGAGGGCACGAGTTCCTAGCGGATCCCGCGCTTGATCAGCGGAATCAGCGAGTCGATCGTCGCGGGTGTCTGCACACCTGCGCCGGTGTTGATGGTCAGTCCCGCGAAATGATAGGCAGCCGAGAGCACGCATTGCGTAACCGGCAGGAAACCCTGCAGATAGAGCTGCTGGTCGAGCGTCGCAGTGAGGTACTTGTTCTGCAACCCGGAAATCGTGGCGGGCGCCAGATCGATGCCGCCCACGATGATTTGCCCCGGCTTCTTGCCAGCCTGCTGGAGCGCCTGCGGAATGAACCCGGTCACGCCGCCGTGCTGCGTGCCGATCGCCTTCAGATCAGGGTGCGCCTGGATAAAGGCGACCAGGATCGGCACGGCAAGCGATGAATCGGCATCCACCTGCGGTGAGATATTGAGCCTCGTCACCTTCACACCGGCCTTTTCCAGCGTCTCGGAAAGGCCACGGTCAGACTGGCTGCGCACGCTCTCGTTGAAGACGCCATATTCGAGCGCCTCGTCGCCCTTCTTGAGCCCGGCGTTGAGCATTGCCTGAGCAGTGATCTGCCCGCCGATGTAGAGCTCGACGCCGGCGTAGCCGAAGCCCTTCGCGTCGTAGAGCTTCTGGTTTTCGGGCAGCGGCGTATTGCCGACGGTAACGATGATGCCCTGGTCTACCGCCTGTTTGATCAGAGGTGCGAAGGCTGGATCGCCAGGATGGCCCATGATGCCGATACACGTCGGATGCGCCGCCATCGCCTGGCGAAACTGCGCAAGCATCGTCTCCGGACTCCAGGCCGAAAACTGCTCGATCACCTTGATGCCGAGGGCATGTCCCGCGTCCGCAGCGCCGGTCTGACGTGGCAGCGTCGCGCCGTCGCCGGGGTTACCGCCCATCTGCATATACATCGTCATCCCGGCGCCGAGCGGCCCCGTCGTGGTCGGCTCGGTGGCACCGGCGGTTGGCGCGAGGCCGAACGCAACAACGCTCGCCCCTAGTAGGAATCCCGTCATGATCTTGATCATTTCTGCTCCTATCTCCTGATTTAACGGCTTTATCTCCCGCCAAACCTGAGTTTTTCGCGCAATACACGCAGCCTGGCGGGATTCTCGACCAACAGATGCAGGATCACGGCGACGATGAACACCACTCCTTCGATCGCCTGTACCCAGAAGCCGGCGATACCTGTCGCAACGATTCCCGCCTCCAGCATGCCAATCACGAAGGTGCCGAAGAACGTGCCCACGATCGTCGCCGTGCCACCGAACACCGAGGTTCCGCCGATGAACACGCCGGCCAGCGCCGGCAGCAGGTAGCCTTGCCCCTGGGTCGAGAAGTAGTTCAGATTCTCGAGCGTGAGCAGAACCGTTGCGAATCCGGCCAGCACACCCATCAGCGTGAACAGTTTCACCGTCTCACGCGGCACGTTGATGCCCACGACCTTCGCCACGTTGCGGTTGTCTCCGATGAACAGCACGTGCTCGCCGAAACGGTGGCGATTGAGGATGAACCACATGAATACTGCGAGCCCGAGCGCCCAGAGCGCTTGCATCGGGACCACGTCGAACAGCGTGCCCGCGAATACTGCATAAGCCGAACCACTGGCGAGTTGCTGTAGCGCATTGGAAAGCCCGCCGGAAAGGATCGAAGCAACACCGGCCCAGAGGAACTGCGTGCCAATCGTCACGATGATCGACGGCACACCGACCACCGCGACCAACACCCCGTTCACCACGCCGACCAGCGCGCCGCCAGCCAACGCCGCAATAACGGCAAGCCAGGCCGATCCAGTGGTGTTCACGCACCAGGCGAACAGAAAGCCGGCGAATGCCATTACCGACGGGAACGACAGATCGATCTCGCCGGCCGCAATCACCAGAGTCAGCCCGATCGCCAACACCACCAGCGGCGGCACGGTGGTCAGGAAGGAGAAGTAGATTGGCCAGCCTAAAAAGACCCGCGGTGCGGTCGCCATGAACAGGCCGACCACCAACGCAAACACGACCACGCTCGGCAATCCCTCTACGCGAGCAAAAGCTGGTAGGCGAAAAAACACTAACCGCGCCGGCCGTTTTTCTTTTATCGGATCGCTCACGTCCGTGTCCCCGCAACCGGCGCCGGCCCGTGCCCGCTCTGCTGTAGCGAAATCAGGAACCGGGTGAGTTCCTCGAGGCTCATCTCACCGGACTTGAATTCCGCGACGATCCGGCCACGATCGAGCACGACCAGTCGATCGGCGAGCTCGTGCACATGGGCGAGGTTATGTTCGATGTAGATGCAAGCGCGGCCGGATTCCTTGATCGAACGCACAAAGTCGAGAACCTTGCGCACCTCGCTGATGGCTAGCGCCACCGTCGGTTCATCGAGAATGATCAGATCGCTTTCGAAATACATTGCCCGTCCGATCGCGATGCCCTGGCGCTCGCCACCGGAGAGTTTCGCAATCAACGAATCCGCGTCGATCCCCACGCCGCGGAAACCGAGCTGGTGCTTCAAGATTTCGTTGGCGATGCGCCGTTGTTCGGCAACATTGATGAAACCGAACCGGTTGGTGATTTGCCGGCCGACAAAAAAATTACGCCACAGCGGCTGCTTCTCGCCCAGCGATTTTTCCTGATAGACCGTCTCGAAGCGCAATCGGTGCGCCTCGCGCACGGAAAAGCGGCTCCAGTCGACCTCCTCGTCGCGGATGAACAGCTTGCCCGTGCTCGGCCGCACGACACCGGTCAGCACCTTGATGAGCGTCGATTTGCCCGCGCCGTTGTCGCCGATCAGGCCGACGATCTCGTTGCGCCCAATGGCGAGGTCGATGCCGGAAAGCGCGCGTATTTTGCCGTAGGACAGGCTGATGCCCTGCGCGCGCACGATATGTCGCCAGGCGCTCGTAGCGGGCGCGGCATCGCTCGCCGTCACGCTACGCCCCAGCTCGAAGAAACCACAGTGATGTTGTGTACGACGATAGCCATAAAACCTTCCTTTTGCTTATCGATCGCCGCATCAACTTACATTGAAACTGTCTATGCAATTCAGCAAGATTTAAAGTCTAGTTCAAGAATCGCCCGACCGTGGCTAGAAAGTGCCGGCGGCGTGACAGCGCGGGCGTCACGGCGTCTATCACTCAAACTGGCCAGGGGACTATGATGATAGAAGCTGCATTCATCAGCGCAGGAGCACATCATGACCTCCAATCCATCCGCTGAGCCGACCGGCACCTCTCGCGATCCCGCGCAAACTTCCGCCGGCACGACTGGCCATCCCGATCCGAAGGGTTCGCAAAAACCGACCCTAGACGACCTTCCTAACGCGGACGCGGCAGAGCCCGAGCCTCACGAGCATCTCCCGTCCAGAAGCGACGACAACTGATTCAACACCACAGGTGCCGACGCCGTCCGCGTGACGATCCACGCCGCGGGTTCGCGAGTGGATCGCCATGCTTTCGCGCCGACGCCGCGAAGTCGGGGAAGCTCGCGGTTCACTCAAACGGCCCGATGGATTTCGTCAGACGAAGTCGCGACCCGGTGGGAACCGCACAGGAGCAGATCATGCAGAACGTGCTGGTAGGTTATGACGGGTCGGCATCCGCGCAATATGCCGTGACTTTCGCGGTCGATCTGGCCAAGCGTTTCGACGCGCGCTTACATGTGCTCGTCGTCGCGCGCACGCCGGACTGGGGCGCGATCGAAGTCGAGCGAAAAAATCTGATCGAGCTGGAAGTGCGCCATGCCAACGAGATCCTCGACGACGTGAAGGCGAAGCTCGCCGCTTCGAACGGGGCCGTGGAGTTCGATCTCGTGGTCGGGCCGCCCGCGAAAGAGATCGTGCTGTATGCGGAGCGGCATGCTATCGATCATCTCGTGGTGGGGCATCGCGGACATACGCCGTTCGATCGCTGGCTGATCGGCTCGGTCGCCCGCCAGGTGCTCGCCTACGCGCCGTGCGCGGTCACCATCGTGCGCGATCCGGCGACCATGAAAAAAACGCGGCATGAGAATTGACCGTCCCTGAAGTTTGGTCTTCCAGGAGGCCAAATCAGCGACTGCCTCGCAATATGCAAATAAGCGATTGCCATAACTTTCACGACTTCCGTGAACTGGCACGGCTCAGACTGCCGGGCCCGATCTTTAACTACATCGATGGCGCCGCCGACGACGAAGTGACCTATCGCCGGAACACCGCGAGCTTCCAGCAATGTGACCTGGTACCCAATGTGTTGCGGGGAGTTGGTGACGTGGATCTCTCGGTGCACGTGCTCGGCCAGCGGCTGGCGATGCCTGTGTATTGTTCCCCGACCGCACTGCAACGCCTTTTTCACCATGAAGGCGAACGCGCAGTGGCCGCCGCGGCGTCGAAGTACGGAACGATGTTCGGCGTTTCTTCGCTCGGCACGGTCAGCATGGAAGAGTTGCGCAAAGCGTTCCCGACACCGCAGGTGTACCAGTTCTACTTCCATAAGGACCGCGGTTTAAACCGTGCAATGATGCAACGCGCCAAAGAGACTGGCATCGACGTGATGATGCTGACGGTCGACAGTATCACCGGTGGAAACCGCGAGCGCGACTTGCGTACGGGTTTCACCATCCCTTTCAAACTCACCTTGGGCGGTATGCTTCAATTCGCGCTGAAGCCCAAGTGGGTTTTGAACTACGTCACGCATGAGCGCTTTTCCATGCCGCAACTGGAGACCCACGTCGACTTTGGCGGCGGTGCGATGTCGATTGGCCGCTACTTCACGGAAATGTTGGACCCTTCGATGAATTGGGACGACGTCGCCGAGATGGTCCGTGACTGGGATGGCCAGTTTTGCCTCAAGGGCGTGATGTCTGTCGAGGACGCGAAGCGTGCGGCCGCAATTGGCTGTACCGGCATCGTGCTGTCCAATCATGGCGGCAGGCAGCTGGATGGATCGAGAGCCGCGTTCGATCAGCTTGCGGAGGTTGTAGATGCCGTGGGCGACAAGCTGGACGTCATCATGGATGGAGGAGTGCAACGCGGAACACATGTTCTGAAGGCTCTGGCTCTAGGGGCCAAAGCCGTTGGCGTCGGACGTTACTATTTGTTCCCGCTGGCAGCGGCTGGGCAGGCCGGCGTTGAGCGGGCGCTGGCCTTGATGAGAACAGAGTTAGAGCGGGGCATGAAATTGATGGGATGTAGCTCGGTGAGCGAGCTCTCTCGCGAAAGTCTTCGCTTTCGATAGCCTGCCCCGCAAAGCAGTTGAGTACGCGTCACCTGCTGAGACGTCGATACGCACTCAGGTGCCTCAGAAGTCCCCGCTTGTCGCCTCGGATCTCGCTCAGGCGTGCAATATTGAAGTGAGCGTCGGCATGAGTGGGGTTGAGCTCGATGCATCGTTCATAGGCTTGCACCGCTGCGTCGTAGCGCTCCAGTTCTTCCAGAGCGACCGCACGATTGAAGTGCAACAGAGCGTCCTGCGGAAAATGCTCGAGCGCCCGGTCAAAGACGGACAATGCCTCGTCGTACTTCATTCCGACCTCGCAAAGCAGGACGCCCAGGTTGTTATAAGCGTCGTAGTGCGGAGTCGGCGATAACTCCAGCACCTTTTTATAGGCCTGCTCAGCACCGATGACGTCGCTACCGGTAAGTTCCTCTGCAAGAGCAAACCACTCCTCGGTTTGCTTTTCCCGGCCAACGATGTTCCGGGGCGCAGCGTCGAGGAACGCCACTTCGCCCTTGACAGGCGCCACTTCCAGATCGAGCAGAAGCTGGCCCGAGGTCGCATCCCATTGTGATTCACCTGTCTTGACGACCACCGAGTCACCGACAGCCGTAATACGGATGCCGGTCAGTGGAAGCTCTTCAGGCAATTCCGCTTTGAGCCGCGCAAGCGCTCGTAGAATCTTTCGCGACGCGATTTTGGCCGACTGAAGCTGGAAAGCTGTGCGCAACAACACGACGTCGCGGAACGTGAACCGGAGCTCGTTACGACGACCGCGCGACGGCTGCACGAATCCAGCGTCTATCAGGCCGGACAGCACTCGTCGTGAGACACCCAGCAGCGACTGGAGACTGCGCAACGAGTAGTCGTGCGAGGCATTGCGCCTTTTCACTTGCGCGCCCGAACCTTGGCCGGAGCCGCTTCTTCAACCTTGGCGGGCGCCCTCTTCGCCGGTCGCCTCGGTTTGGATGCGAGCTCATCGGAAGCGGCTGCGGGCGCCTTTTTTACGGGCGCGGCTTTTGCGGATGCGGCCTGTTTGGTCTTGTTGCGGCCAAGGCTCGCACGAAGGGCTTCCATCAGGTCAATCACTTCGGCGCCCGACTCCATGCCCGGTTCGGCCGGAGACACTATCTGCTTGCCGGCGATTTTCTGGTCGATCGCTGCCAGAATCCGCTTCTTCTCCTCATCCTCGTATGCCGTTGGGTCATACGAGTCTTCGGAAACCTGGTCGATTATTTGCAGCGCGAGCTGCAGCTCGGTGCCCGTCACTGCAACATGCTCGATGTGCAATTCGCTAAGCGAGCGAACCTCGTCCGCGAACAACAGTTGCTGAAACACCATGCCATCTTCGGCTGAGCGAATCTGGACGATGCGCGTCTTCCCCTTGTATGACCATTTTGCGAGCGCGCACCGTTCGCTTTCGCGCATCGCCTGCTGAAGCAGACTGTACGGTTTGCCGCCGCGCTTGTCCGGCGCGATGAAATAAGCCTTGTCGTAATACAGCGGGTCTACTGACCTCTCCGGCACGAAGGAGACAATCTCAACGACATGCGTTGCGCCTTCCTCGAGCGCTTTCAGTTCGTCTGGCGTGAAAACGACGAACTGGCCTTTCTCAAACTCATAGCCTTTCTTCATGTCGGCTCGCGCCACGACCTCGCCTGTCGCCTCGGAGATGTACTGCTGTTTGACCCGCCCGCCGTCAGGCGTCAGGAGATGGAATCCCACACCTGAAGCACTGTCGGTCGCCGAGTAGAGCTTGACCGGAATTGATACCAGACCGAAGGAAAGCGTCAGAGACGCAATTGAACGCGCAGCCATGACTGTCTCCCGATAACCGGCGACCGCTGGTCGCACAAACTCGGTTGGATCGCACGAAGGTGAACTACGAAGGTGAACTGTGCTTGGGGAATTCTACGGCGTTTTAACGCGCTAACGCCCGGTGAGATCGCAAAGCATAGGTCGTGCCTGTCGGTATAGATCTGGGTGCAGTGTCCTGGGCTTAGCACATCAGCACGTGCAGCAATCCGGGTGCGGAGGTTGATATTTCTCAATTGGCAAACGTTAAAACGAAACAAGTTTCGTCAATAGCCGCATTGACCTCAAATGGAGCATTTGGCCATGCCAGTTACTCAAATATTTACCGACGCGGGGCACCCTCACGTTGGCGGAGTGTTCCGGCCCGCTGCCCGCGCCTTTGGCATTTTGTCCGGAGAGTATGCTCATGTTTGGGGGAAGCGGTCGCATCTGAAACGCCTTTAGGACTAACGCGGGAGGCTCGCACATGAATCCCCGGGACGAAGAATTCGTGCTCGCTGGAAGCCTCAACGAGCTGCGAGCGAAAGGGCGGTGCATTGTCCAGGGTGGACATGGTCCGATCGTCGTGATCTGCGACCGCGAGCGTGTCTTTGCCGTTGATAATCGATGCCCGCACATGGGATTCCCGCTCGAGCGAGGCACTGTCGAAGACGGCATCCTGACCTGTCACTGGCACCATGCCCGCTTCGATCTGGAAAGCGGCTGCACGTTCGACCTTTGGGCAGATGATGTCCCCAGCTACGCGGTCCAAATTCGCAATGGCGACGTCTGGGTCGCAACCAGGTCTGATCATCCCGATGCTGCCGCGCACTGGCGTCAACGGCTTGCGGATGGCCTCACACATGATCTTGGACTTGTCATCGCCAAAGCCGTGCATGGCCAGCTCGCCGCCGATGTGCCAAGGGTCGATATCGTGCGGCAGGTCGCGCTGTTCGGAGCGCAAAACCGTGACGGCTGGGGCGTTGGTCTCACGGTACTCACAGCACTCGGCAACCTGTTGTCCGTGCTGCCCGCAGACGAAACCTATCTCGCCCTGTTCCACGGCGCGCGCCGTGTAGCGGCGGACTGCAACGGCGAGGCGCCGCGGCGAGAACGTACGCCGCTTGCGAGCCGGCCGGACCCTGCCACGCTCGATCGTTGGCTGCGCCTGTGGACAAACGTGCGCCACCGCGAGGCGGCCGAGCGCACGCTGTTGACTGCGATTGCCTCCGGTCTCGCACCCGCCGTGCTCGCGGATGCGTTGCTGTCCGCCGGGACGGAGCGGGCCTTCGCGGACTCCGGGCATTTGCTCGACTTCATCAACAAGGCGTTTGAATGCCTCGATCTGATCGGCTGGCAGCACGCGTCGGCTGTGCTGCCCACTGTCATCGCCCAAATGGTGAGCGCCCGGGGTGCCGAGGAATCGACCGCGTGGCGCCAGCCCCTCGATCTCGTCGCGATGTGCGACGAAGCGGCCAGCCAGATCTCGAACCTCTTCTCTGCCGGGCGCAGCGTGCAAGGCTGGTCGGATCACGCGGCGCTTGCCTGGGAACTGCTTTCAGACGATCCAGCGAGAATCATTGACTCGCTGAAGGAGGCGATCCGCGCAGACGCTGCGTCTGCCGACCTGGGACAAGCCCTCGCTTACGGAGCGGCGTTGCGCGTGGCCCGCTTCGGCAATGCCAACGAGTACTCCGACTGGGAGACCGCGCATCATGTGTTTACCCATGCCAACGCGCTCCATCAGATTCTCAGGCGTGTCGGGGACGCAAGCTTCGACACTCGAGTCATCGGCGTTCGCGGCGTACTGCACGGAGCCATGGCGCTCTACCTGGCGAGATATCTGAACGTTCCGCCCGCCCGCATCCCGGGCGAGGACGATGATCCGCTCGGCGACCTTCCTGCCGATGAGGGGACGATCCGAACGGCCTTGCTCGACGCTTTCGATCGGCAGCGTCAGGTCGATCTTGCGGCGAAGCTGGTGGCGCGCCATCTTACGCTCGGTCATGCGCCGCAGGCGCTGATTGCCACGCTTGCGCTTGCCGTGTTGCGTGAAGATGCCGGCTTTCATGCCTATCAGATGCTGGAGGCAGGTGTGCGGCAGTTTGCTGCGTGGGGCAATACTGCCGAAGGACGGCACATTCTCATTGCAGTCGTCCGCTATCTCGCGGCGCATTCACCGACTGAACGTGGAATGCTGCAGACGGCCGACATCGCGCGGCGGCTGATGCTGGGAAGCGAACTGCATTGACCTGCCAATCTCGCTAATGGTGTCAGTCCGGACGAGTTTTAAAGGCAGTTCCTCACGGGTTCATGCAGCACGCATAAAAGCGGCGCAGCGCCGCGCAGAAAACACCGAGCAATTTTTTCTTATGCGCCTGCCTCATTCTCTTCATTGCTTACTTTTAGTTTGCGTTACATTTAGTTACCAGTATCCTCCGTGCCGAGTTTTTCTGCTCTATCTAAGTAGGCCGCATACGTAATTCGAAATAATGTTGAGAAAACAAATTCTGCTTCGCGAGGCACGAGGCGAAATAGTCGGCAACACGACCAGGCTCACCAAGGTTGTACACGTCAAGGAGGGCGATTACGTTTGCTATCAGGGGGCCATAGAGTCGCCGCTGATCTTCCTCGTCGAGGGACAGCTCCGCGTGTCGACATACTCCGAGGATGGTGTCGAGCTCCCGCTCTACGTTGTCAATCCCGACGAGTGTACGGGCGAGATTTCGATCCTCAACAGCGCGCCGAGCGTGGGCAATGTAATTGCGACGAAGGGCAGTATCGTCGGCCTGCTCGACCGGGCGCACGCCCGACGGCTTCTCAGCGACCCGGATGTGGCGCGCTCGCTGAATAACCTGATCGCGAGTCGCGCCAAAACGCTACTCGTGGCGCGCAGCTCGCGAAGCCAGCCGCGTGCGGATGCGCGTGTGACCGCCGTGATCGAGGCGGCCATCAACCAGAGTCAGGCCTTCGATTCACCGCTTGTCGAACTGCCCAGTCAGGTCACGATTGCGGGCATGGCGGGTGTGAGCCGCGAGACGGTGTCGCGTGTGATCACGTCGCTCGAAAAGCGTGGGATTGTCGAACGGGAAGGCAAGGCGATCCGCATTCGGGATCGTGTCGGGTTGCACCATCTCGCAACCGGCCGGACGCCAAGTTGAAGCGACTCAGGCTCGCGCAGAGATCCCTACCGGTTTTTGAGTCACTGTAAAGCAAATTGCGCCTTGTCGGCGGCGCGGCGGCCGCGGCGTGCTCCGCGTGGCGTCTCGTCGCTTTGAAGAGGATCAGGGAGATCGACTGCTTGTTCGACGTGTCGCTGAAGCTCCAGTGCCAGCACCGCCGCACTCAGGTCACGGATCATCTGACGTGCCTGCTCCGCCTCAAGTACGAAGCCACGCTGATTGGGCGCGACAGGGCTCGCGGGAAACCCGTCCGCGTCGAGGTGGACCGTCACGTTAAAGCTCGTCGAATCGATGCGCCATCGCTGTACCGTTGCAAGCGGCATATCTCGTGCGTGTTCGTCGTGTGACGTACCGTTCTTTACCTGTTGCATACCAAGGGCTTCTGTCAGTGCGCAGAATATACGTCAGTGTTCGACAGAAGCTGTGATCCCAATCACAAACAGGTCATCATTGACCGAATGGGATGACCTTCGATGGACGTCAATGTCTGAAATATCCGGCCGCTCGAGCGACGTGACTGGTCATTTACAAGCGAGCGTGGGGATTGATCGCGAAGAAGCCGGCAGATTGATTGCCGGTGCGAACGTTTGATGGTGCCCATGGGCAGGATCGAACTGCCGACCTCTCCCTTACCAAGGGAGTGCTCTACCACTGAGCCACATGGGCCGTCTAGATGACGTAACGCTGGAGCGGGAGACGAGGCTCGAACTCGCGACCTCAACCTTGGCAAGGTTGCGCTCTACCAACTGAGCTACTCCCGCATTTGGCTCCCCGACCTGGGCTCGAACCAGGGACCTACGGATTAACAGTCCGGCGCTCTACCGACTGAGCTATCGGGGATCAGGCTTTGTGAAGCGGACCGGATTGTACAACATCAGTTATGCAAACGGGGCAGCGACATGATCTTTCTGAGCGAGAAGTTCGGCTCGTGGTATTCGCCCAACACGAAACAGCCGAGCTGCTGCGTTCCGGCAGCAGCCACTATCGTTGTTACGGTTGGCGTGCCAGCGTGCCGCGATAACCAGCAAACGAAGCAAGCGGCAATTCCGTGGCTGGGTTGAAGGGCTGCCATGCAACGCCGGGCGCGTTTTCAAGCACCGAACCGACGTGTGGAGCACCAAGCGCGATGCTCAATGATGGAAATGTCCAGTTCCAACTGGCAGGGTGCCGGTCCAGTCGATGCACGCTGGCCGGCACCAGTCCGTCGTCTCCCCTGGCTACCCAGTTCGTGACTTGGCTTGCATAGTCGCGCCACACATTCGTGCTGGCCAGATCGACGGCCAATGGTGCAACAGACACCACGGCAAACCACAGCGCTACGCTGAACGTCAAGGTGTACGCTTCAAACCTCCATACACTGAGAGCAATGAGCGGCGGCAACCAAAGCAGGGTCAGCACGCGCGAGTCGAAGCTGATCTGCGCATTGAAGAAATCGAACCGTTCACGCCAGCATAGATAACTGATCGCAAGCAGCACCACGACCAGCACCCCACGTGTTTTGGGTACTCGCAGTCCGATAAAAAAGCACAGCGCTGCAAGCATACTCATGTCAAATACTGCGTTTTGCACCGTATGAGCGAGCCCATGCAGAAACGCGCCCCGGTTGGCCGGATCACGCGGATAAACGATCCAATACGTTGCAATTGCAGCACCGAGCACCCATAGTGCAATACAGAGACAAATAAGGCCCAGCACCAGATAACGTCGCTGCCGTGCGAGAGCAGTCAATTGCGCACGTGAACGAAGTACCAGGATCAAACCGAAGAGCGCAAGTGTGACGGCCTGGGTTTCGTACATGCGCGTGAGAAGCACAGATAGCGCAATCGGTAACAGCCATGCGGCCGAAGAAAATCGGCCAGGCTGCAGTAAGTATGCGAGCATCGGCCACGCAAGCGGCAATAGGAACTGACTTTCGCCGACCAACAGAAAGTCGCTCGGCAGCGCAATCGACAGCATGCCGAATAGATAGCCTGGTAGCAGCGCGGGGACTGCGCCTTTTGTCACCTGCACGCGCACAATCAGGTAGGCGGCTATGAAAGGCAGCACATAGCCGAGCCCGAAAATGAAGCGAAGCAGTGCGGCATTCGACAAGCCGCAGTGCAGGGCCAGCACTAGTGGCCATTGACCCAGGTCGTACGAAAACTGCCGCGACCATGCGATATGGTTCACATCGCGTGAACGCAGGATTTCGATGAAAAATGATGCGCCATCGGCGGAGAACTGTTTGTTCGACAATACCGACCATAACAGCGTCCCGAGGATCGCTGCGGCGACACAGTCGAACGGAAGCAGGGGCGAACAGCTGGATTTTTGGTGCAGTCTGGGTGAACTCGCTGAGGTCATGTGGCTAGTTTTTATAGGTGTTATTCGGGTCCGAGGGTGTGGCTTTGTCGGTATCCACGGAAATCGATGTTGGCGCGCGGCCCCGATCCACTTCTGATAAATCGACCGAGCGCGCTACTCCTCAATGCAATCAGGAAGGACGGATCGTACAAGATGCTCCTTCAGATTGTCGACGGTCTGGGTGTGCATTTCGATGGACTGGCCGTGTTGAGTCCGACGGCGTTCGGCTGAATTCGATCGAGCGGGAGCGACGAGAAAATGCGATATCCAAAGGATCATGTGCATGGTCTCAATGCCACTGGGAATAACGCGAGCGCAGTCAAAGTCCTTGAATCCCTGCATCGGCCGAGTGATGTGTTTGATGGCCCCGACGGTCCTGTTTGACCACGTTGTTCAAATACTTGACTTGACTAATCTTGATGGGCGTCTCGCGCTCGGCATTCACCGCATGAAGCGCTGCCAGATTGGAGCCGCTCTTGTCGATGGTCACCGTCTCGGGCGAGCCGTTCTGACCGATTGCCTTTTCAAAAAACCGCCGGGCAGCAGTCTTGTCCCGCTTGGCTCTAACAGAAAGTCGATGGTGTTGCCCGCCTTGTCCACGGCGCTATAAAGATATTTTCACGAGCCTTGGACCTTGATATAACTTTCATCCATGCGCCAACTCCTGCCCACCGGGCGCTTGTGCTTGCGAAATGTCTTTTCGAAGCAGAGGTCAAACACAAACCGAAACCGCAACCGGGCCGCGGCGTGCGGCCCGGTTGCGGGCTTAATGCGTAGCGACGTACATTGCGATTTCAAAACCGAGGCGTACGTCGGTGTAGCTCGGAGTCGTCCATTGCATACGTGCTTTCTCCTTCGGTTGGAACAGCGGTCGGAACAGCGTTGCGCCGGCGGCCCGGCGAAATTTCGTGCCCGGTCTCGACAGCAGCCGGCATCACGCAAACTCGATGCCCACGTTTACCGGCCAGCCAGGTGGGCGTGCGTTAACAAAGCACCAACTTGATGGACCATCGATGCACTGTTGAACGATCCACGCCAATGGCGCGCTCAGCCATCATCTCCTCAAGATGCCGATGACTTAGCGAATAGGCCACATACCGCCGCACGCCAACAACGTCACGTCCAGCGGATAGTGCAACCGCTGCAGCACCTTGGCAACGCCAGCTGCAACGGCCATTCGTGGCGTTTGCGGTCTTCTTCATCGTGGGCACAAGCAAAGTTTTGGCAACCTCCCCTCAGTTATTTCATGTATGACCTATCAGCCTTTTCGGCCATGTCTGTCTTCCTTGCCTCGTTCAGATTGAAACCGATTGCAGCAGTTCTTCCATTAGCGCCAATCGGTTTCGGCACAAACTGGAATTGGCAAAGGCGTCAGTTCGTGGGCACCCAGGATTCAGGGTCGTCCTTGGCACGAAGAATTTTTTCGGCGTGCCACGCTCCACTGCTGAATGGGCCGAAGACGTGGACGGCCTTTCCGACCACGTGCGGAACGCTCAGGTGGGCCTGGTCGGCAGCCGAAGTGTCAACGAGCACAGGGGCTCCGGTCTGAGGTTGGATGGTTATTTGCATCGTGCCTACCGAAGTGACAATTCCATAGATTTGGCTGGGCAGAGGTCCCGGCGGAGTAGTCGGGGGCGGGACTACGACGGGGGCGAGCGTCCCGCCCGGAGCGAAGATGTTCAGGGCTGCGAAGCTGGCCACAAAGACCTTGCCGTTGGCGACAGTGGGCACGATGTTGGCGTTGGCGCCGTTGCGAGGCCAGGAGCCGGCGACGGACGAGAAGATCGGTGTTGTGCCACCTGAGGCGTCGAAGGCGTATAGGGTCACGTTGGCCGGCGCAGTAGTGGAGGTGGGGCGACCGACGGCCCAGATGATCGCGGACCCGGATGTTGTGCCGTTCGATGAAACCGTCGTGAAAAAGCCACCATCCTGGCCGGATTGGATGCTAGAAAACGATTTTTCCAGTTGCAGCGTCGCCGTTGCCGGAACCTTCCATAGTTTGATGCTTCTGCCGCCGCTGCTGACAACGCGGCGGACGCCGTCCGATCCCATAAAATACGATGGGCCGCACCAGCAGGAACCGAAATCGGCGATGGAAACCGCTCTGCCGGAGTCGTTGTGACCCATCGAGGCCCGGTTGATGAGGTACAGACGGCCGCGCTTTCCGCCGGCAACGAGCGTAGAAGCCGATTGTCCAGGGATGTCCGGTATAACCATGGCCCCACCGGAACCGAAATCGTCGTCCGTTTCATCTAGCGATGCGACACCATTAGTACCTGAAGGGGTGAAATAGTCCTGCAAGGTGGTCAAGTCGGTAGAGAGCCTCACCACGCTTTCCTGGATGTTCTTTGGAGGAGCGTAGGTCGTACCAGACGGGTCTGAGTTCCCGGTGACAGCGTACAGCACCCCCGACGGACCTGCGGCAATGCCATACCCGGACATCCAGATGGATGACAGAAAAAATGTGTTGGGTGAAGTCGACAGCTTGTCCATCAACTGATTCGCAGGCAGCGGTGACAGCGTGCTCGCCGTCCATCCCAACAACCAGCCTCTCGACTCATCGGCGCGTATGTCGCAAAAGCTGCCGAAAGCGGCGTAGACGTTTCCGTTCGCCAAAAGAAGACCGGCACGCTGCCGGCTGAACTGTGCGGCGAAATGGTGGGTCGTGCCGTCCGTCAGGGTATGCGAAGCCGAGACCGAGGTCGGAGAACCCGCTTTATCAGCCAAGGTGGTGATGTCAAGAGCGTGGAGCCAAAAGCTCGGCGTGTCGCTTACCAGCTTGTACGAGACCACATATAGCGTGTGGGTGCTCAGATCGATCACCGGAGTGGAGTTGATTCCCACGGTGGGACCGTTGTTGCCACAGCCGCCGGGAAGCCTCGATTTCGGTACCGGAGTCCCGAGGTTCCGTTGGAGGAGCAGCTTGCCGGTGGAAGCCGAGTAGGCGTAAATGTTGTTGGCTTCGGTGGCGACGTATACGACATCCTGCGTTGTCCCGCTTACGCTCAACGCTGAAACAACCAATGGCTGCGCGTCGACCCAGTCGTTCACTGGGTCGCCGAGCTTGATTGCATGCAAGACGCCGAACGATCCGGCTCTGACGTTGGAAGGGGTAAGGGTCGTCTCGTTCGAATTCCAACCAGTACGATTCGTGTCGCCATGATAGGTCAACACGTTCGCGGACGTGGCCGCCAACGTATTAGTCGGAGATGCCGTCGCGGCAGGAGCTAAGTCGGGGACTTCTGGAGATAAAGGCTGTCCAGCCGACTGCCCGGACGCGAAGGACATCCAGGCACCTAAAAAGACGGCGGCGAACAGATAGGATAGGAACGAAAAATGCCTTGCCGAAACTGCGCCGGATTCTTCGTTGTTAGCATTGAGCTTCGCGTTTTTCATGACAGGTCCTGCCTTCTTTCCAAGGACGTTATGCAGCAGTTCGCTAGACGCGAAAATCTTCGCGTTTGATTAAACTTATTTCGTAAGCAATCCTGCGCCAGTCAGGACATAGGTGGCGTCCGCCATCCACCGTACGTGGGGCTTCCGCGCTGAATTGCCGGCGCACCGGATCGGGCGCGCGCCGCGCACCCGGGTGCTGCCGCGCGGTGTGGGCCAGCGCCGCCGCCTTACGCGGCACAAACCGGCAAGGCGCATCAGCGCCACGCGCTTGCGTCCCACATGCAAGCCCTCGCGGGGTCAATCGCATTTCTCTCAAAACTGGCCTCACGTCGCTGGATTCACGTTGAAATTGCACCTGCGAAAAGATCGCGCCGTCAGCCGCGCAGGTGGTGGTAAGCCGTTCCTGCGCGGCTGTATTTCAGCAGTCTGTTAGTCAAGACGCCCGAATGCGCCTGGATTGCCGTTCGATATCGATGGGCATTCCGTCGCATCGCCCGCCAGAACTACCGGTTCCAATTCGCGGAACTTTATTTTTCGGCTCCCGCTGAGCTGGTCTATGCTCAAGGAGTACGAAACGCTCCTCCGTAAACCCAGCCGAGGAACTTGCTGAGGGGGCCTATCATGAAACTCGCGCTATATGTCGCCATCTTCAGTGCGCTGTTCGGGGTTCGGCTGGCGCAAGCCGCCTGCCCCGACGACGCCGTCTTCATCGGTCTGAATGATCAGATTCGCGGTTACTCCTTGCGCGCCAACGGAGCAACCAAGCCCTGCCAGGTGCTCGAAGGGCCGCGCACCACCTTCGGCACCGCTCGGGCGATCGCCTTCAGCAAGAACGACTTCTTTCACGTCGCGCAGTTTCTCACCAACGGCACCGTCGCCATCTTTCCGCCGAAGGCCGAGGACAATGCGGCGCCCAGTCGCTCGTTCACGTTGCCGGGGAATGATCTGGTGAGCATCGCGGTGGATTCCCGCCTCAACGACTTCATCTTGAGCATCCGCGCCGGGGCTGGCCCGCTCTTTGTCGCTCCCGTCAACAGCACTGGGTTGCTGCTTCATCCGATTGTCATTTCTGATCCAACTCCAAATCTCCGGGTGTACGTGAGCCTTGCCGTCGATAACGAGGACAATCTGCTGCTTGCGGGTTATGACGACCGGGGAGCGGCGATCATCGACACGCTTGGCACGGCCCGGAGCCTCACCTCCCCGGCGCTTCTGCGCAGCCTCACTGGTAGCAACACCGGCCTGCTGGCGGGTGGGGGAGGTGGGGCAGCATCCGACAACCTGACGATCGCTGTCGATCCTCGTACGAACGAATTGTTCGTCTACAACACGACCACAGACCACACGCAGATCCAGGTGAGCGTTTTTGCCGCCGGGGCGAGCGGCAATGTGCCGCCGGTGCGGACGATCAGCGGTCCAGCCACGGGAATCACTGGGCCTGGCTTTCCGGGCGCCAACAAGATCAGCGTCTCCTCCGACGGGCGACTCTTTGTTGCCGAGCCGAACAGGCGCATTCTCGTGTTCGCGCCGGGAGCGACCGGCAATGTGGCGCCGTCTCAAGTCATCGAGGATTCCACCCCCGGTCCAGCCGACCAGGGAGGGATCGCGGTCCAGTCCTCCGGCCGCTGCCGATAGCCGCATGGCGGTCTGGTTGGCACTCTGTAATATTTCCGGAGTAGATTGACCAGCTTCTCTGGCGTACCAGCAAAATCGCCGATACGAAACGTGTCCATAGCGGCCAACGATCTGGCTTCGGGGAGCGAGGTTTCCCCGGCGAACTTCATTCAGACCGACAGGAATGTCGGCCTAGATGCGCTACGTGCATTTACGACATTACTGGTGGTGTTTCATCACTGCGCTATTACCTACGGGGCGATTGGCGGTTGGTATTACCACGAGGTCGCGCCGAGCCGGGACGTCGCAACCATCTGCCTTGTGTTGTTCTGCACCGTCAACCAGGCTTTCTTCATGGGCCTGTTCTTCCTTCTCGCGGGCTATTACTCACGTTCGTCTCTGGCCAGAAAAGGACTGCCTCAATTCCTTTTTGACCGCTTTTTCAGATTGGGCTTGCCATTGTTGTTCTACGGGGTGGTGCTTGGTCCCATTACCATTGCATTGGCGCAAACCAGCAAGGGACTTCCTTTTGGAGCGACGCTCAGGACGCTCGTATCGAGAGGAACATTCGACTCCGGTCCAATGTGGTTTGCTCAGGCGTTGTTGATTTTCACCTTGTTGCTCGCCGTCGGCATGGCCCTCCTCCGCTACGTAGGTGATCCACTTCGTGTTCGCGAGGTCTCGTTCCCGACAAACTTGACGCTTGGCGTCGGAGCACTATTGACTGGGGCGGCGGCATTCATCCTGAGGGTCAGGTGGCCGGTCGGCGTCAATGTGTGGGGCCTTCAGCTCGGGTATTTCGCGAGCTACGTCGTGCTATTCGCTGCCGGATTTGCGGCTGCAAGAGGGCGGCGGCTGGAATTCCTCCCAGCCCGACAGGTGAAGTTCTGGTCGCTTGTCAGCCTCGTGACGTTGCCGATTTTGCCGCTCGCCTACTATCTCTCAGGAGCGTCACCGAAATCGCACCACGACACGATGCCCATCGTGTATGCGCTTTGGGAACCGTTTGTCGCATGGGGCATCATCCTCTTCTTGCTCCGCTTTTTTCAGCGGAATTTCTCACGACTAGGCCGCTTGATGCGTCGCCTGTCGAGACGAGCCTACACGATATACATCTTGCATCCCCCGATTTTGGTGGCGATCGCACTCTCATGGAGCAGCGTGCATGCCAATCCCTTGGTCAAGTTTGGCGTGACCGGCGCTTTGAGTTGCGTTGCGTGCTATTTGATTGCTGGAGTCGTGCTTAAAGTGCCGGGCATCAGGGGATTCCTTTAGTTACCGCTGTGATGCTAAATCGTATCCAGCCTCAGCCGTCGGGGAGCAGGGTCCGATGTGGGGCAATCTCCAGTCGCTGCGCGGCGGCGAGCGAGTGATGCTTCCTGGCCGAACTGAGCCGAACGATCTGACATCGTCTGTCCGATCCAGTCCAGAGTTTTACACATGAACCGCTCTCAACCGTGACTTTACTTGCCCCGTTGGAGTGCCGCACCTTTGCCGCTCCTGTTTAGCTGGTTAGATCCAGTTCCTATTGATCGAGATTTCCATCTCGCGCCGCGCCGGATCGGACCTTTATCCGTCAGCACAGGCGAAGCACGGCTCGGTGGACACGGCCGGAATATTTCACGTACTTATCCAAGAAAAAAATCCCCGCCCTTCTTGCGAAGGACAGGGTTGAGACTAGCGGGCCAGCACCCGCCTAATTCAACGAGCGCTGTCACCCCCAGCCCGATGGTTGCTCCGGGCCAGTGGTGACTCAGCCAACTCGCTTACGCGAAGTGGATGCCAGCGCCAGCGCCGTCCACCGTGGCATGCGACAGGTCAACGAGGCCAGCAATCTTGACCACGTTTGCGGTCGCCGCAGCACCAGCGCCAGCAGCAGCGGCACCCGAATCAACGACGTAGGTGTTGCCACCATACTGGAACCAGTCCACGTGGTTCGCCGCAAGGGTCGTGGTCGTCGAGGCAGCACCGCCTGCTGTGCCACCCAGTGCGAGGAACACCGCCTGGTCGAACGTCTGCGCGGCAGCGACCGAGGTCGCCGCACCCAGAGCACCCGTGTTGACGATTGCCGCGCCAAACGCCAGCGTGTTGCCGTGCAACGTGCCGCTCAGCGTCAGCATATCGCCGTTGGTTGCGGCAGTCTGGTTACCCGAAGCTACACCGTACGCCAAGTTGTCCGTAATTGTTGCCGTGCCCGTGCCGAACGTAACCGCGTCGATGTTGCTCAGCGCTGCATTCGCGGAAACCGTGACTGCCACGCCCGTGCCCGAGCCGAGCGTCGCCGAGTTGTTCACGCCGCTCAGCGTGAGGCTGTCTGCGCCCGCCGATGCAGCATCGTTGATGCTTGCGCCCGCGCCGTCGACCAGCAGCGTGTTCGAGTGCGCTGCAGTGGTGGCACCTTCGATAATCACGCCGTTTGCGGCATGGTTGGTGATGGTGTCACCACCAACGCCGCCCTTGATGGTCAGGCCGGTGTAGGTCGTGGTGACGTTGCCAACGGTCAGGCTAGCACCTGCGGTGATGTCCAGTGCGCCAGTTGCCGCCGAGCCATCGATGGTCGTGAGCGCCGATGCCGTCGTCGTTGCCGACGCTGCGACAGCTGCATGGTTGGTCTGCAACCCACTCAACGTGAACGCGTTCGAGCCCGTGATGCTCAGCGTCGTCAGATGGTTATCCGTTTCCGTGAGGCTGAAGGTGTTCACAACACCCTTCGCGCCACCGGAAGCCACCGAAACCGTAGCATCGTCCGTCGACTGAATCGTCAGGGCTTGCGTACCGTTCGCGGTTGCGTCAGCAAAATTCACGGCCAGGCTGTTCGTTGCGGTACCAGCATGGGTCAGCACGAGCGAGCTGTTGTCGGCGTTGAAGCTGTCCGTCACCGAAACGGTCGCAGCTAGGTTTTGCACCGTTGCTGCGCCTGCCGTCGATGCGGTGCTGATGCTGATGCCCGAGACAGCGGTCGCCATCAGCGACGCATCCAGCGCACCGTTGCCATTGGTAGCGCCAAAGCCCGACACGTCCAGGATTTGGAAATCCTTAATATCGGCGGCGTTGCCCGCATTGACGAGCGATGCCGAGATAGTGTTTGCACCACTCGAGCCACCGTCAACGGTCACGCCCGAGGCGATGGAAGCAGCGGTGCCTGCCAGCAGGCTGTTGTTGCCCGAGCCGAACGTAATGGAACCGGTCGAGGTCTTGGTCAGCGCGCCATCCAGCGTAATAACGTTGGTGCCAGCGCCGCCCTGGAAGACCTGGCTCGTGCTAATCGTCGCCGTCACGCCACCCGTCGAGCCGGACGCGTTGATGGTCTTGACAGCGCTTGCCGAAACGTCACCCAGGTTCAGGGCACCCGAACCGGACGCCGTGATGGTCGTAAGATCTACGTCTGCCGCAACCGACGCTGCGCTGAGGGTCACCTTGGCCGCATTGTTGAACGTGAGCGATGTGGCGGTGGCTGCGTCAACCGTAACGTTTGCTGCAACCGAGCCCACCGTCGAAACGGTTACGCTCGTTGCCGTCGCGTCCGTAACGTTCGCGTATTCAACCGTCGGGGCATTCGCACCCGTGCCCGTCACGAGGTTCGCGCCAACCGTCAGCGCCAGCGCGTGAGCGTGAGCATTCGTGACCGTGACTGCAGCGGTGTTAGCCGCGTCCGTGTTGCTGTCGTCATCCTCGATGGTGAGGCTAGTCAGCGCGTTACTCTTGATGGCGGTCGGACCCGTGACACCATCCAACGTGACGCTCGCGAGCGTGCTGGTGCCAATCGGAGCCGTTGCCAAGCCATTCAGGGTGGTTTCCACATCGGTAATCGAGCCACCGGACGTGCCGGTGACCGAAACGCTGGTTGCACCGTTGGTGTAAATCGTTGCAGCACCAGCACCGAACGACGTAACGCCGGTAGCAGCCGTCAAGGTCGACTCATTGACGGTCACGTTGCCGGTCGGCTCAGCGGCTGCGCTGGCCGTGCTCAATGCCGTACCTGCTGCGCCTGCGCCGTTCAACGTCGGAGCCGCACCGATTTTAACGACGTCATTGTCCGCAGCCGTCGCAGTCACGTTGACCGTCGTGCCGCCTTGAATCGAAAGCGTGTTTGCAGCGCCATTAACGGCCTTATCGGTCACCGAAATCGCGCCCGTCGCTCCGGAGATGGTGACTGCACCGGTCGTGTTCACGGTAACAGCGTTGCCGCCCGTGACGGTCACGGCACCGGCGGTATCGGTCACGGAAACCGACGTCGTCGTAGCGGCGTTGATGACATCAGCGCCCGTCGAGGTCGCTACGTTGAAGTTCTGCAGACCCGTGAAGCCGCTTACGTCGAAGGGCGTTGCCACTGTGCCAACGGCGTTGACCGTCGACAGGTTTACGGTTGCGATGCCGCTAACCGTAATGCCCGTCGGGAGCGATTCCGCGACTGCTGCGCCCGTGTTATCCGAGTCAACGAGATTCAGCGTGTTGCCGGTGCCGTTGCCCTTGATGGAATCCAGAGCAGTCAACGTTGCCGACGATGTCAGAGTGTTGGCCGGAGCACGTGCATCCAACACACCGATCACAACGTTGTTGTTACCCGTCAGCGCGACGGCATCCACACCCGTAGTGAGCGTAACCGTCTGTCCAACAGCACCCGCATTGATGTTCGCCAGCGTCGTGTCCAGTTTCCCGACTGCAGTGCCCTCCGAAGCCGTATCGGTCACCGCTGCAACGGCTGCACGAGCATTGTTCGAAGCGGTCGTGCCCGAGTAGGCGATTTGCGCCGACACCGATGCCGACAGAGCATTCGTGAATGCGTCAGCGTAGGCCTGCTTTGCATCCAGTTGAGCTTTGTCGGTGCCCGTCGCGCCGTAGTAGATGTTCAGTGCGACCGAAGCCAGCGTGAATTCGCCGGTGTTAATGCCGTGTTGATAGAAGTTCAGACCTTCGGCGTCAGGAGCACGGCCGAACAGCGTCTGATAGATCGCGGTGATTTGCGCTGCCATGTTCGAGCCACCGTACAGGGCGGTCGATTCAGTCGACGTACCGAACTCGTTGATGATCGAGCTCAGGTTGCCCCCGGCGTTGTCCAACCGCATTGCCCAGTATTCTTGACCTGCGGGGTCAGCCGGGCGGCCATAATAAGCCAGATACGCCTGTTGTACTTCTTCGTAATATTGTGCTGCAGCCATTTGATTCTTCTCCGATAGAGTCCGAATAATCAACACATGTGTGATACGTCATGAGCCGTTAGGGAGACGACGCGTCAGATTCATTTCACTTGAATCACGCGACGGTTTTCCACAAAGCTACAACGCAGATGGATTTTCAACGTCGGGTTGTTCGCGAATTGTGATGGCGCGCACAAAAGCGCAAATAGTTGGAGACCCGGCGATAGAGTTGCTTTTTTTCTGGGCAACTCAAACTTGAGAAAGAGGCAACTGATGCCGAAAGGAGCTTGTCAAAACGCCTTGCAAAGAATCCGAGCGCTGGGCGCGGTAGCGCATGAGCACTTGTTTCCCCTCTCCAGCTAGCACCGGCCTTGCCAAACGGAAGGAACAACCAACACTGCGGGATGCGAGACGCAAACGCAAACGTTAAACTCAAGCATGACCCTAAAGAAATCGCATCCCGCTGCCGTCAATTACCCACAAGGCCATAAGCGCCGAGCGAGAAGTGATTCGACGTCAAATCCGGCTGATCCCTTTCCGCAAACTCCCCGGCAGTGTCCGCGTCATTACCCACGGCAGGATCCGCTGCGCGCGCCTGTTCTTCGAGCAGGCGGCTGGCATTTGAATGCTGCAGCGTCCCGTTCAGCGCATCGATCAGTTCGCTTAACCGATCCTGTCGGAGCAGGAAATGCCGGGTGGTCGACGAGCCAACGTTGTCGTCCGACTCGCCCGCCACGTATAACGACAGGCTGATATGGCCTGAGGCCGCAGCCGGCTCGATGGTCCAGTCCACGATCCAGCGTCGTAGACCGAGTCTTTTGCCGCTTGTGGCCTTTCGCTTTGTGATTGAATCGGGCTTCATGATCTGTTTCGGTGAGATTGCGCGGCACTCGGCAATTGGTAATGCTGCCGGACCACGATGCCACCTAATTTAGTGCAGATGCCCAAACAAGATTGGGCGTGCCAGCACAATCCTTAAGTAAAAGTAGGTAAAAAGAACCGCCACGCCAATGCCACGCCCACACGTGATCGGGCGTGGCGCACGGTATCGATTAATGAACCCGAGCTGTCGGCACCACCGCATTGGCGAGCGGCGCCGCCTGGGCAGGTGGAACGAACGACTGCGCAATCTCCACCAGATCCTGCTCGGTCAATATCCCGGCAGCGTGTTTGAGTTGCAGATCTGCCAGCAGGAACTGATAACGCGCGCGCGCCAGATCGCGTTTGGCCGAATACAGCTGCTGTGTAGCCGTCAATACGTCGGCATTGGTGCGCACGCCCGCCTGAACGCTTTTGCGGGTCGCCACGATCTGCAGCATCGCGGATTCGACGGCGCTTTTGAGGGAGTCGATGCGCGTCATACTGCTCACGCACTGGTTGTATTGTTTGCGCAGGTCGAGCAACACCTTGTCGGTCTTGTCTTGCAATTCGAATTGCGCACGTTCGTAATTAGCCTGCTCCTGTTGGGTCGACGCGCGCACGAGTCCACCGGAATACAGCGGTATCGTAACTTCAACACCGACCGATTTTGTCAGATAGCGAGTACCGATCGCATTGGTCTGGGTCGACTGATTCTGACCAACGCTCGCCACCAGATCCACGTGCGGATAAAAGCCCGCCTGCACGATCTTCATCTTTTGCTGCGCCGCTTCAACTGAGTGTCGGCCAGCAATCAACCTCGCGTTGTTTTCCAACGCAATATCGTGCCAATGATCGAAACTGAGCGGCTCGGGCAGCACCGGTTGAAAGTCGTCCTTCAGACGGTCAAGACCCGCCACATCGAGCGATGCCGGCAAACCGGTCAGCGCTTCGAGCGCATGCGCAGCGTTATCCAGGCTATCGCGGGCGTCGGCGACATCGGCCTCTGCCAGCGCGGCCTTCGATTTCGTTTCGAGAATATCCGTGCGGGTGCCCTCGCCGTTTTTGAACATCGCCTGATTGCCGGCGTACTGTTCATCGAACGCGCTTTTCTGCGCGAGCGCGAGCGACAACTGATCTTCCGCGAAGACCGTATCCGTATAGGCAGTTAACACGCGCACCAGCAAATCCTGCCGGCTATCGTCGAACGTCGCGTCCCCGGCGAGCGCGATTGCCTTGCCGTAGCGATAGCGCGCAATGCCTTCGAAGTTGATCAGTGGCTGACGCAGCGAAACGCCCTGGGAATAGGCACCGTAGACCTGATGTGTGGAAACATCCCCGTACTGCGTACCTAGGTACGTCGTACCGGTTACGTCGCGGTATCGCGCGTAATTCGCCGAAACGTTGGGCAACAAATACGAGCGGCCAATCCCGACGTTCGCATCATCGGCTTCCTTCTGCTTCGCCGCGCCCGCGAGAATCGGGTCATGGCTGAGCGCGGCTTCGTACGCATCGACGAGGCCGAGCGCAAGCGCTGGACGCGGCGCGATCAGTGCGGCACCAACCGACATCGCCAGCAACAACGTGCGCAGGCGTGGAACGGCCTGCGCCGTGCCGGTAGAACCGGCGTTGGACGACCGAAGTGAAAAAACGCGCTGCACTTCAGTCCTCCGTGAATGCAGTGTGTGCGCGATCGAAGATCGGCTTGAGCAGATAGCTCAGCATCGAACGCTGACCTGCATTGATGAATATCTCGACCGGCATGCCCGGCTTGATATCCAGCTTGCGCAACTGTTTCATGCCCTGCTCGGTCACTTTGGCGCGCACCCTGTAGTAAGGGGCGCCGGAGTGTTCGTCCACGAGGCGGTCGGCGGACACAAAGGTCAGCGTGCCGGACACTCTCGGGGTGGTGTTCTGGTTGAACGCGGTGAACATCATGTCGACCGGCATTTCCGTGCGAACCTTGTCGACCAGGTTCACCTCGAGGTGCCCTTCCGCTTCCAGCGGTTCGCCAGTCGGCACCACATCCATCAGCTTCGCGCCGGGGCCGATCGTGCCGCCTTCGGTGAAGACGCTCATCCCGACGACGGTGCCGTCAACCGGGGAACGGACCTCGCTGTTGGCAAGGTTGAATTCGCTTTCGTCCAGCCGGCTACGCAATGCCTCGGTGTCACGCTGCACGTCGCTCAACTGCGTGCGCACCTCTTTCATATAGTCTTCCTGCGCTTGTGCGATACGCAGACGCGCCTCGGCCGACTGGCTCGCCAATTCCCCGGCGGTGCCCGCCTGGCGCGCGATCTCGCCGTTCAGCACGGCTTCCTGACGTTGGAGGTCCTTCAGCTTGCTGCGCGGCACATATCCTTCGATCGCCAGCTCACGAACGCCGGTCAACTGGTCCTGCAGCGCCTGGTGCTCGAGCAGCCGTTGAGCATGCGCGTCGTTTTCGCCAGCCAGCTGCGCCTGGTATCCGGCGATGCTCTCCTGCAGCGCGCCAATCGACGCCTTCAATGCCAGCCGGCGCGCGCTCAGCAGTTGCTCCTGCAGCTGCACGTCGGCCTCGGCCTCCTGGTCGTGTGCGGCGACACCGTCCGTCAACTCACGCGGGAAGGCGATGGTCTTCGCATTGGTCGCCTCCGCGACGAGGCGCGCCTTGGTGGCGAGCTCGGTCAGGTACTGCGAGCGGATGGTCGCGTTCTGCGAACGCGTCTGCACGTCGTTCATCCTGACGAGCACTTGCCCGGCCTTCACCTGATCGCCATCCTGAACGAGGATTTCGCGAATGATGCCACCGGTCGGATGCTGGATCGTCTTGCGATTGCCGGCCACCACCACCGTTCCCTGAACCTCTGTGCCCTTGCTGAGGGGCGCGAATGCGGCCCACTGCAACGAGCCTACGATGCCGACCAGCACGACGGTCCAGCCAATCTTGACGTAGCGCGATTCATCGACATTGACGACCGGCGGCAATCCGGTGCCGAGCACCTCGATGGCAGGCGCCGCCGCTTTCTTGCTTGTGGAATTAACCATGGAAAATCTGCGGGTCAGACTGTGGCATCCGCATCCGCTGTTTGAGCGTCGGATGGCTGATGAGGGTTGGACGAAGCCGGGTTTGAGGCGGCAGGTTGAGCCGTAGCGGCGGATTGAGCCGTCGCGGTCGTTTTTGCAGCAGCCGCTTGCGCAGCCGCCGTATTCGCGGGCGCATTCTGCAACGCCGCCAGCACATGCGCGGTGGGCCCGTACATCCTGAGCTGGCCTTCGACGAGCAGCAGCAGCTTGGTCGTAGCGGCAATGATGCTGGTCCGATGCGTAATCAGCACGACGGTCTTGCCGGCTGCGTGCAAGCGCTCGATCGCCAGCTTGAGCGCCGCCTCGCCGGTCTCGTCGAGGTTCGAATTCGGTTCGTCCAGCACAATGAACGACGGATTGCCATACAGCGCACGCGCCAGACCGATGCGCTGCTTCTGGCCACCGGAGAGCCCGGCGCCGCGATCGCCAACCAACGTGTCATAGCCTTGCGGCAGACGCAGAATCATTTCGTGAACCCCGGCGAGCTTCGCCGCCTCGATGACCTTCTCCGATTCGATCTGCCCAAAGCGGGCGATGTTTTCCGCGATCGATCCGCCGAACAGTTCGATGTCTTGCGGCAGGTAGCCGATGTGCGGTCCGAGCTGATCCTTGTCCCACTGATAGATGTCCGCGCCGTCCAACCGCACGGTGCCGACCGCGGCAGGCCACACGCCGACCATCAGCCGTGCAAGCGTCGACTTCCCGGACGCGCTGGGTCCGATCACGCCGACCACATCGCCGGCCTCGATCGTGAATGACAGGCCCTGCACCACCGGCACCCGCATCCCCGGCGGCGCTGCGCTCACGCCTTCGAGCGTCAGCCGTCCGGTCGGCGGCGGCAGCGTCATGCCGATACGCCGCACCGGGTTGTTCTTGAGCAGTTCGACGAGGCGGTCGTACGCACTGCGAGCGCCGCTCCACTGACGCCAGACCGAAATCACCATTTCGAGCGGACCCAATACGCGGCCCATCAGGATCGAACCCGCGATCATCATGCCCGGAGAAATCTTGCCGTCGATCGCGAGCAGCGCGCCGATCCCCAGTACGAGGGACTGCAACGAGAGCCTGAAGAACTTCGTGACATTGCCGACCAGCGCCGCTTTCTCGCTCGCTTCAGCCTGGCGCGATAGAAAGCCCGCATTCAGGACTGACCAGCGCGCCATCAGGTTGGGCAGCATGCCCATTGCCTCGATGACCTCGGCATTGCGCAGATTAGCGGTGGCGAGTGTGGTCGAGCGAATCGACAGGCTGGTCGCCTCCGACAGCGGACGACGTGAAACACGTTCGTTGGCGATTGCCAGCGCTATCAGGATCGCCGAGCCCGCCAATGCAAACACGCCGAGCCAGACGTTGAAAATGAAGATAACCGCCAGATAAATCGGAAACCACGGCGCATCAAAGAATGCGAACAGCGCATTGCCGGTCACGAATTGCCGGATCGTCGTCAGGTCATTGAGAGACTGCCCCGCATTGACGCCCTGCTGTTTGAGATTCGTTTCAAACGCAGCGGTATATACGCGGCTGTTCAAGTGCATGTCCAACTTGCCGCCGATGCGGATCACAATGAAGCTGCGCACATATTCGAGCACGCTCGAGAACCCGTACATGCCGAGCATCATCAGCGTCAGCATCGCCAACGTGACGCCATTACGGCTTGGCAGCACGCGGTCATATACCTGCAGCATGTAAATGGACGGCACGAGCATCAACAAATTGATGAGCATGCTAAATGCGCCTAGCGTGCGAAACACGCGGCGGTAGCCTAACAACGCCTGAATGATTTCATTCGACGGCACTCTGACTTTACTGGTCATCTTTGCTCGTTACGCCGGTCTCGCAACGCCTCTCGATTCACTTCTAGTGTGGTCATTCTTTGGCCGACACCCCGTGCGTCGGTCCGTTCTGAAGGCGCTCATTCTGCTCGATCAATTGCGCGTGAAATGTGACGGCCGTCACATCTATTCGCGAAAACAAACCCGATACTTGCGCTGCTCTCAGAATCCTTATTGCAGACAGTACCTTGCTCGACAACAACTATTCCGACGCTCAGCTCGACATCGCAATGGGTGGGCGCGCTTTACTCACGCCGCTTACAGGTATTGGCCAGTACGCGTCAAATCTGGCTCGCGAATTCGTCCACCGGGGACATAGCGTGCGGTTCTTTTACGGCACGCACTGGTCTTCGTCGCATGAGAACGGCACGACAGCGCCCGCCGCGGGAGATGCACGAGCAACGAAGTCGTGGCGCACCATCGCGGCAGCCGGTGCCAAACGTTTTGCGCGCAAGTATTTGCCCTCCGCATACCGTTTCATGCCACACGTCGAGCAGTATCGTTTCGATTCGGGCATCCGGCGGCGGCGTGCTCCGCAGGTCTATCACGATCCGAACTTCATTCCGTTCCGCTTTCGCGGGCCGACAGTGATCACCGCTCACGATGTCTCGTGGGTGCGTTATCCGGAGTACCACCCTGCCCAGCGTCTCGCGCTATTGCGGGCGAACTTTCCGCGCGCGCTCGAACGCGCGGATCGGGTCATCGTGGTATCGGAGTTCGTTCGGCAAGAATTACAGGCCTGCTTTTCAGTCGCGCCCGATAAGATCAAGGTCGTGTATAACGGCGTGTCGACGCGTTTCCAGCCGTATTCCTCCGAAGCGACCAGTAAAGTACTGAGCCGCCACGGTCTCGCACATGGCCAGTACTTCGCGGCCGTGGGCACGCTGGAGCCACGCAAGAATCTGCAAACCGCGCTGGCCGCGCATGCGCGCCTGCCGGCCGCGGTCCGGCGCCAGTTCCCGCTCGTGCTGATCGGCATCGAAGGATGGCTGACGGACACGTTGCACCGCGCACTTGAACCGGGTCTGCGTGAAGGCTCCGTGCGCAAGCTCGGCTATGTGTCCGACGACGACATTCCGCTGCTGACCGCGGGCGCGCTCGCGATCGTCTATGTATCCGTCTATGAGGGGTTCGGGCTGCCCATCATCGAGGGCATGGCGGCTGGCGTGCCGGTATTGTGCTCGACGGCCGACGCGCTTAGGGAAGTGGCAGGTGATGCCGGCATCATGCGCGAGCCGACCGATGTCGAAGGATTTACCGAAGCGATGCAGTCGCTGATCGACGATCGCGCGTTGCGTGAGCGGTTGATCACGGCCGGCACCGCCCGTGCGCAATCCTTCAGTTGGCAGCGCACTGCCGAGGAAACGCTCGCCGTCTATCGGCAGGTTCTCGCCTGACGAAGCCGGTTCCGACGAGCGCCGCGATCCACCTCGAATCCGTTTCATGCATACATTAAGAACAAGCCTCGCGCATGTCCTCCTGCTGTCGCGTCAGGATCTCATCGACCGGCATCGGGAAAATACGCTGGGTGCCGCGTGGCTGCTGATTCAGCCGTGACCTTCGTGGTGCTGTTCAGCACGGTGTTTTCCCAATTCATGCGCGCGCGCATCGGCGCGGATGCCGATCCCTATCTGTACACCGTCTATCTGATCGGCGGCCTGCTCACGTGGAACCTGTTCGCTAACCTGCTGAACCGGCTCACCCCCGTCTATAGCTCGAAGGCGCATCTGATCCGCAAGATAAGCGTCGATCTGTGGGTGATGCCCATGCATATCGTGCTCGCCGAGTGGGCGGTGTATGCGATCACGATGGCGTTCTTCGCGATGTTCCTACTCGTCGTCGGCCATCCGATCGGCGTGCAATGGCTGATGCTGCCGGTCATCGCGCTGCTTCTAAGCGCGTTCGCGTACGGCATTGGCATCGTCCTCGGTACACTCGACGTGTTCATTCCCGACATCAAGAACGTGCTGAACGTGGTGCTGCAATTCGGCTTCTGGCTCACGCCGGTCGTCTACCTCGCTTCGATCCTGCCACCGTGGGCCGCGAAGGGGTTGCACTTCAGTCCGATCTTCTGGGCCATCGACTCGGTGCACGCGATCATCGTATGGCATCAATACCCGCAGCTGAAGGAACTGCTCGCACTGTTCGGCGCTGCGGTGCTCAGCCTGCTCGCGGGGCGCCTTCTATTGACCCGTCTGCAATCTGAACTGAGGGATACGTTGTGACGACACACGCGCAGAACGGTCCACCAGTTCTTGAGATCGAACGGCTCTCGAAGCGCTTCAAGATCTACAACCGCACCGCTGACCGCCTGATAGAAAGCTTTTCCCGCAAGCCGCGGCATCGCGTGCATGCCGCGCTGCGGGACGTTTCGTTCTCACTGGGACAGGGCGAGGCGATCGGCGTGCTCGGCCAGAACGGCGCGGGCAAATCGACCTTGCTCAAGCTCGTGAGTGGCGTGCTGTTGCCCGATGCCGGATCGATCGTGCGGCGGGGGCGAATCGCGGGTCTGCTGGAACTCGGCACCGGTTTCGACGGCAAGCTGTCGGGTCGCGAGAACATCGCGGTGAATGCGCGGCTGATCGGCATGACGACCGAAGAGATCGAACAACGTTTCGACGCGATCGTCGCCTTTTCCGAACTGGCTGACTTCATCGACGCGCCGCTGCGTACCTATTCGTCCGGAATGATCATGCGGCTCGGCTTCGCGGTGGCGATTCACGCGGACCCGGTGTGCTTCATCGTCGACGAAGCGCTCGCGGTCGGCGACGCGCGCTTTCAACAGAAGTGTCTGAAGCGCATTCGCGAGTTTCGCGACGCTGGTGGCTCGATCCTGTATGTGTCGCACGACATCAACTCCGTGAAGCTGCTATGCGATCGGGCCATCCTGCTTTCGGGCGGCGAAGTCGTCTACGACGGCTTGCCGGAAGAAGCCGCGCAGATCTATTACCGGCTGATTGCGGGCATCGATAGCGACGCGCCGCAAGCCAACCAGTCGACGCCGGAATCCTATGGTGCGTTGCGCACCCGCGTGCGCAACGTGGTGCTGTCAGGTCGCTTCGGGCCGGCCATGCGATTTGCGTCCGGTGAAGAAGTGACGATCGACCTCGAATGCGAGTCGGACCAGGACGTCCGGCTATCAGTTGGCATTCTGATTCGCGATCGTTTTGGCCAGGACGTGTTCGGCACCAATACCGCGTTGTTGCGCAAGGAAGCGCATTTCTCCGCCGGCAATAGCGTTTGTTGCCGCTTTTCGCTGCCGCTGAATTTCGCGCCTGGCAAATATACGGTCACGGTCGCCCTGCATTCGGACGACACCCACGTGCACGATTGCCAGCACTGGTGGGACGCCGCCGCGACTTTCGAAATCGCCGGCTTTCAGCATGTGCCCTTCTCCGGACTGTGCTACGTGCCGTCGCAATTTGCTCAATACCCTGTACGGGAATTGGAACAACCCACGTTAAGAGAATCATGACCAACGCAGTACTTCAAGATCTGATTGCGCGTGTCAAGGCGGAAGCAGCTGCCCATGCCGGCCCGAGCGACACAACTGCAACGGCTGCGCTGGGGCATGCCGTATCGCCCGCCGGAGCCGAACTGGATGTCGCCGGCCTTTGCGCTCCCGCATCGATCGAACAGCTGATGATTGCCGAGGACGAGGCTTTCGTCGATGGCGCCTATCGGCTCGTGTTACGCCGCGAGTCCGATCCAGCGGGCCGGGCCAATTATGTCGGTCAACTGAAGAACGGCGCCAGCCGGCTCGTGCTGCTGGCGAAGCTGCGCATGTCGGAAGAAGGGCGGCGCACTGGCGTGCAGGTGCCGGGGCTTCGCCTCGGCATTGGCGTGACCCTCGCGCAGCGGGTGCTGCGCCATGCAGGACTCAGCCCGCTGGCGTCACGAGTCGGACGATATGCCGACGGCGTCTATGCGCGGCGCCTGCTCTCCCGTTCACTGGTCGCGTGGCGGAGCCGCTTCGAAAACACTGTCGGTGCCGTGATGCGCCAGGCCGCGCGGTCCGAAGAACTATCACGACGCGTGGACGATCTGCAGGTACAGTTTCGCAAAGGCCTCGCAGTGGCGCCGGAAATCATCGACGCCTATTACCTTGCATTCGAAGATGCCAATCGCGGCACGCGTGAGAACGTGCGCGCGAAGCTGGCGATCTACGACGACTGGCTCGCAACGAATGTTCCGCGCGCGGGCAGACTCAATCAGATCGTGGATATCGGCTGCGGTCGGGGGGAATGGCTCTCGTATGTGCGCGAGCGAGGCCACGACGCAATCGGTATCGACGTCAGCCCGGTCATGGTCAAAGCCTGCGTCGCGCAAGGCTTCGACGCCCGCCATACGGACGCACTGAAGTATCTGCGCAGTTTGCCGACAGGCTCGGTCGCCGCGGTCACCGGTTTTCATATCATCGAGCATCTGCCATTCGACTATCTGTTCGCGCTCGTGCAGGAAAGCTACCGGGTGCTGGTGGAAGGCGGTTCGGTCCTGTTCGAAACGCCGAACCCGGAGAACATACTGGTTGGCAGTCACACGTTTTATCACGACTTCACGCACCGCAACCCGATAACGCCGAGCGCGATTACGTTCCTGCTGAAGTATCACCACTTCGAAGCGATCGACATCATTCGCAGCAGCCCATACCCGGAAGAAGCGAAGGTGCCGGGCAACGATCCGCTGACCGAGCGCGTCAACGGCCATCTCTGCGGTCCGCAGGACTTCGCGGTGTATGGACGCAAACGGACCGCAACAGGAGCGCCGGCGTGAAGATCCTGGTGACCGCGAACATGGTGCCATTCATGCATGGTGGCGCCTCGTATCACATTGCCGGCGTGGTCCGTGAGTTGCAACAGGCGGGACATGAGGTGGAGCTGCTGCGTCTGCCTTTTCGCTTTTCGCCGGAACGGGACATCGCGCGGGCGATGGAACATGCGCAGTCGCTCGACTTCATCCGTCCGAACGGCGTCACGATCGACCAGGTGATCAGCCTGCAATTTCCGGGCTATGGAATCAGCCACCCGAATCACCGGGTGTGGGTCATGCATCAGCATCGCGCGGTTTATGAACTGTACGATGCCGCGCAGGCAACCGCTGAACTCAAGCAGCTGCGCGCGCAGGTGATCGCGTTCGACAACGCGGCGCTCTCGCGCGCGAACCTGGTGTTCGCCAATTCGCGGCGCGTCGCCGCGCGCTTGCGCGACTTCAACCGGATCGAAGCGACGCCGCTCTATCATCCGCCGGCAGACGCGGAGTCGTTCCGCTGCGAACAGGCTTTGCCGTATGTATTTTTCCCGAGTCGCCTGGAAACGCTGAAGCGGCAATCGTTGCTGATCGAAGCGGCGCGTCATATGCACTCGCCGCTGAAGATCCTGCTGGCAGGCGACGGCGGTCAGCGCGAGGTGCTTGCCCGGCTTATCGAACAACATGACGTGGGTAGCCGCGTCGCGCTGATCGGACATGTGACCGAGGCCGAAAAGCGCGCCTTTTACGCACGCGCGCTGGCCGTGGTGTTTCCGGCTTTCGATGAAGACTACGGATACATCACACTCGAAGCAATGCTGTCGTCGAAACCCGTGATTACCTGCACCGACTCCGGCGGACCGCTGGAGTTCGTTCGTGACGGCGAAACTGGCTGGATCGAGCCACCCGACGCCAAGGCGCTCGCCCAGCGCCTCGACTGGCTCGCGCAACATCCGCGCAAGGCTGCCGACGCCGGCATGCGCGGCCTCGAAGCCTACCGGGCTGCGAACATCTCGTGGCGCGGTGTGACCGAGCAGCTTACCCAACCTCTCTAACCTGATCTCCCATGAGAATTGCCATTGTCGCGCCGAGCCCGGTTCCCTTTGTGATTGGCGGCGCTGAGAACCTGTGGTGGGGCTTGCTCGACGCACTGAACGCACGGCCGGGAATCGTGGCGGAACTGATGAAACTGCCAACCCGCGAAGGCAACATGGGCGAACTGCTGGCCAGCTATCGGCAGTTCTTGCGACTGGATCTCGATCACTTCGACATGGTGATCAGCACCAAGTACCCCGCTTGGGCGATTCGACATCGCAATCACGTCGTCTATCTCCAGCACACGCTGCGCGGCCTGTACGACTGCTACCCATCGGGTATGCCGACGCAGTTCGAACCCGACGCACTGCTCGCGCTCGGCATGCCGGCGCGTATCGTGGACGCGCTCGTCAAGCGCGATGCGGCGAACCTCGAACTCGATGAACTGCTCGACGCGCTCGACGCAGCGTGGCAACGCGCGCCGCAAGCGGCTTGCTGGGCGTTTCCAGGGCCCGTCACGCGCGCGGTGATACGCCTGCTCGACGCAATCGCGATGCGGCCTGACAAGATCGTTCACTATGCCGCGATTTCGCAGGTGGTCGCGGCGCGGGAAGGCTATTTCCCCGCCGGCGTGAAAGTCGCGGTCCATCATCATCCGACCGGTCTGAAGGGGCTCGCGCCTGGCCCGCAGGAAGCCATCTTCAGCGCCAGCCGTCTGGACCCGGCCAAGCGTATCGATCTGATCATCGAGGCTTACCGGCAGAGCAAGGTGGAGGTGCCACTGCATATTGCCGGCAGCGGCCCCGATGAAGCGCGCTTGCGCGCGGCCGCCGCTGGCCATCGCGGCATTCATTTTCTCGGACGCATCACCGATGTTCAGCTCGCGCAGGAGTATGCGCGCGCAGTCTGCGTGCCGTTCGTGCCGCGTGATGAAGACTATGGGCTTATCACGCTCGAAGCGATGCTGGCCTCGAAGCCGGTCATCACCACTACCGATTCGGGCGGTCCGCTCGAACTGATCGAGCATCAGCGCTCGGGACTGGTCGTCGAACCGGATGCGGCTGCGCTCGCCGGCGCGTTGCGGCGGGTTTGCGGCGATCTTGCCGAAGCGCGGAATATGGGATTGGCCGGGCGCAAGAGCGTTGAGCATCTGAGTTGGACCACGCTGTGCGATGCGCTGCTCGCTGCCGGCCGACAAGTGGCTTCCGACGGTCAGGCAACCGACGCAACAGTCGCCGCGCCGGCGATCGTCGCCAGGCGCGCGAAGCCAGTGCTTGGCGTGCTCAATACCTATCCGATCACCCCGGTGATCAGTGGCGGCAAACTGCGCCTGCATGGGCTGTACAAACGGGTCGCCGAACACTTCGACGTGCAGTTCGTCAATCTGGCGCCAGTGGGTATGCGAGGTACGCGCAATCTCGCGGATGGCTTTACCGAGGAACTGGTGCCGAAGTCACAGGAATTCACTGAGGCCGAGTATCAGCTCGAACGCTCGCTGGGCGCTTCCGCTGAAGATATCGCGGCCGCCATGCATCCAACCACGGCCCCCGAATGGCTAGACGCGATCGACGCACTCGCGCGACGCGCCGACCTGATCGTGTGCTCTCATCCGTACGCAATGCCCGCATTGCGCGAAGTCACTTCCAAACCCTTCATCTACGAAGCGCACAATGTCGAAGCCGATCTGAAGGCCGACATTTACGGCCCACATCGCTGGGCCGTCGATCAGGTTCTTGCGCTGGAGCGCCGTGCCGTACTCGACGCGGCGCTCGTCACCGCGTGCTCGGAGCGTGATCGCGAACGCATGGGCGAGCTCTACGGGACGGCAGGCGATGCCGCGAAGATGATCGTCGTTCCCAACGGCATCGACGTTGCGGCGACGCGGTTGCGCGCAGGCGCGCAGATAGAGCGCCGCCGCGCGGCGCTGCGTGTCGCGCATCCGCTGGCCCTCTTCATGGGCAGCGCGCACGGCCCGAACATCGATGCCGCGCGCTTGATCGTCGAAGCAGCCACGCGCTTGCCTTCGGTCCACTTCGTGTTGCTGGGTTCGGTATGCCACTCGGTCCAGAGCTGGGAGCTGCCGTCCAACGTCGGTCTCGTGGATGTGGTCAGCGATGCAGAAAAGGCCACGTGGCTTGAAATCAGCGACCTGGGCCTGAACCCGGTAGTTTCCGGCTCAGGGACCAACCTGAAATTGCTCGAATACGCCGCTGTGGGTCTGCCGGTGGTGAGTACCGAATTTGGGGCGCGCGGCCTCGGCTATCGCGCCGGCCATGAATATCTGTGCGCGGAAGCCAACGACTTCGCCGATGGCATTGAAGCGATGTTGCAATTGACGCAGGCGGAGCGTGATGCGATGACGCGCAATGCGCGCCGCCGTGTTGAAGCAGAGGGAGATTGGACCGCGATCGCCGCGGCCTACTCGAAGTCGCTCGCGCAGGTGCTGGCGTAGAGGGGTATGGGAAAGGCGTATCCGCGGCCAGCGGTACGCCCTACAACAGATAGTGGCTCAGCGGCAGCAAGCCATCGAATTGGCCCACCACCGTGACCTCGACTGCGGCGGCCTCGTTCGTTGCATGGGTCGATGCATGGGTCGATGCTGCATGCGTGAACTCGCGCAGCAGATTGTCGACCGAGTCATACGACTGATGCTGGAACCCTTGCCATTCCAGACATACGGATTGGTCCTGGCTAGTTGCGGTATTCGACTCAGAAATTATGATCGGACTTTTCATTGCGCGAACCTGGCGGTGAAGTAGATCTATTCTAGCGATTAGCGCGGCGCTTGTCGCGTTAGTACTTCCACGACAGACCGAGCGAGCCGCTGTACACGGAGTACGCAAAGAGCGATATAGAATCGGAGACACGCGCTGCCGATGCCTGGGCATACACCGACCAGCCGCGCACCACTGGATACGTGTAGCGCAGCGATGCCGCCCGTATGGTCTGGTGCCGGCCCAGCGTGCCGAAGAATATTGGGTCATACGCATCGGCGTCGATCAGCGTTCGCTGCTGCAAGACTGCTTCGAGTTGGCCATGACGGGCCATGTCGTAATCGGCCGACAGCCAGGCTGAATAACCGTGCTGCGATCCGCCGGGGCGTCCGTTCAACGGCTTGTCCCATGCTGGACCGACGAATAGTTGCACCGAGGCGCGCTCGCCGATGCGAGCCTGGAACGCCGCACGCACTTCGACATACACCGAGTCATAGAGCGAGTTGCCGGGATACGCGGAATTCAGCACCGTCAGATCGAGGCCGCCGCGCGTGAGCATCGACCGCCATGCCGACGGCGGCAGCCAGAAATTCGCGTGCCAGCCGATATCGCGCTGATAGACACGCGTGCCGAGCCACAGCATGTCTGCGGTGAGTTGGTTATAAAGCTCGCCGCGCATCACACTGGTCCTGTCGGCCAGACCGATCGTCGCGGAGCGCTGGTCGAAGCTGTGCTGACTGCGGTACTGACGATTGGTTAGTCCAGCGAGCAGTTCCAGACCTGGCACGGACGAAATCGGCAACTCGCCCTGCACCGCCGATTCAATGTACTGGTCACCGTGCGCAAGGCTTTCGGGTGCGAGGATCAGCGAATTGACTGGCGAACTGGGCGCGAAATTCACGACGGAATTCGACGGTCCATAATTCGCGTTCGAAGTGACGCCCGCTCCGACGCTCGCGATCAACTGCGGCCGCGGGGCACTCGGTGTGCACGCGCTCGCGCGATAGAAGACGATCAGCTTCTCGATGGCGGGTGGCACGTCGTATTTTGCTTCGATACGCGCGAGCGTTTCTAGCGAGCGCGTGCGCTCCCCCAGCTGGCAATACAGAATCGCCGCATCGAGTAGCGCGCCTGCCTGGCGGGGGTCACGCCGTACCACTTCATTCAGCAGCAATAGCGCGCGCTGGCGATCTCCGTCACTGATCGCAACCTCGGCCTGCGCTTGCAGATCATCATCGATGGTCTGATCGAAGAGACTTTCCGGGGTCTGCGCCATTGCGTGAGATACCAGTGCGCTTGTCACTACGATGCCGAGCGCACGCAGCACCACTCCGACGATTGCGCGCCATGAACCACGCGACGGCAGCGCGTGAATGCGCCGCTCAATGAATCGCATGGGTATCGCCTTCGTGCATCGTATAAAGCCATTCGGCGGTGTCGCGCCCACGCAGTGCCACCTGAGAGCAGGTCTTCAGACGATGACGTTCGCTCTGCCGCGCAGTTTCGTGGCCAATCAGCACAGTGGTTTCGAGCGTCTTCGCATACTCCTGGAGCCGCGACGCCACGTTGACCGTATCGCCAATTGCGGTGTAGGACTTACGCGAGCTGGAGCCGATTTCACCGACCACCGTGGGTCCGCTATTCACGCCGATGCGAACGCGAATCGTCCTACCGTCGAACACAGGCAGCCCACTATGATTGAGCGCCGCCAACTCGCGCAGCATCGCGCTCGCACAATCGAGAGCGCGATCCGCATGGTCAGGCTGCGCGAGCGGAGCGCCCCAGAATGCCATCAGTGCGTCGCCCATGTATTTATCCAGCGTTCCTTCCGTGTCGTGCACGCAGCCGGTCAGACGCGTCAGCACGACTTCCGTCATCGCGAGCAGATGCTCGGGTGGCATCTGCTCGGCGAGCCGCGTGTAGCCTTCGATATCGACGAACAACACAGATATCTGCCGACGCTCCGGCTTGAAGGTCGCGAGTCCCCGCTCGCGGATGATTTCGCGCAGCACCGTCGGCGGCAAATAGTGGCTGAAGCGGCGCTCGAACGATCGCATCGCCGCCTGCGAATAAATCCACTCGACGGGCGCCTGCACCAGCAGGAACACCGCCGCGGGAATCAACGGCAGTGCGGCCAGTTGCGTGGGCACACTGCGTGTCGAAGCCAACAGGCCAAGCCACAATGACGTCGTCACGACGATCAACACCAGCGCAATCGTCGCGCGTTGCTGGCGGAACAGCACCGCGAAGATCATGATCGAGCACGCCGCCCAGGCGATCGGTAGCCATGCCGCCTGCGCTTGCGTATCGTCGTGCGAGCCCAGATCGAGCAGTTCGCCAAGCAGTTCGGCATGCACGATGACCGCCGGCAACCATGGTTCGATCGGCGATGCGACGTGATCCGTGAGCCCGAGCGCCGACGAGCCGACCAGCACATAACGATGCGCCAGCAGGGAAGATGGCACCCTTTGCGTGAGCACATCGAAAGCGGATACCACGTCGAGCGACTGAAGCGAATGCCGGAACGGCACATGCATCAGGCCTTGCGAGTCAATCGGCAGGCTGGCGAGCGATGCGAGCGGCCAAGTGCTCGCATTGCGGCAATGGATCAACTGCCATGCGAGCATCGGATAGACGGCGTTTGCGTACTGGATCACCGGGGCGACGGAACGGACCACCCCGTCCACACTGGCGTGCGGTGTCACATGCCCGACGCAGACCTGTGGATCACGAAAGAAATTGCCGACAAATCCCGACGCCACCGGCGCATGGGCAACGTGCGTGCCTGTCGGCAGCGCGCCGCCGACATGCCCGGCATGAGGCGCCCCCGCTCCCTCCGAGAGCGCGAATGCCTGCGCGAACACGAGCGGATACTGATGCGCGATGTCGAGCAGTGCGCGATCGCCGTCGTCCGGTCCTGCTTCGGGAAACATGATGTCGAGGCCGACCGCTTTCGCGTGATAACGCGTGAACAGCGTCTGCGCGAGCCGCGCCATCACGGCGCGTGGCCAGGGCCACGGCCCGATCGCATCGAGAGAGCGCTCGTCGATGTCGACGAGAGCGATGCGCGGGTCCGGTGCGGCCGTGATCAATTGCTTCTGCTGCCAGTCGTCGAGCGCATAGCCGAGCCGGCTATATGGTTCAGGCGACCATGCTCCGGTCGCCAGCAAGCAGCCTAGCAGTGAGATCAGGGCGAATATCGTGAGGCGAATTTGGTCCAGCGTGCCAAGGCCTGCTACCGGGACCACTGGGTCGCTCCATAGGCCGCATTGCTCCCGCCGAGAGACTGCGTGAACAGATAGCCCGCCTGCGTGGCGTTCTTGCCTGCGAGCACACCTCTGACGAGCGCCCGCGAAACGCCGAATTCGCTGACGAGCTTGCCGTCCGGAGTCACGCTGCCGCTTCCCGAAATCGCATAGCTCGCGCCGTTTGCGCTGAGGTTCATGCTCGTCTGAAAAGCACGCGTGCCGAAATCGATCGACAGTAGCGGATTGCTGATCTGCGCCTCTGTCGCCGCGCCCGTCGTTGCATTGACCACGAACGCCTGCGCCGCCTGAAGCCCGAATTTGAAGTTGCCGGAGGTGGGCATCACCATCTCCGTCTGCGGCGCGCGGGTCATCGCGAAAGGCCCCGTCCCAGTCAGGCTAACCTGTTCGCTGCCTTGCTGCACCAGCGCCGTCAACGTCGTGTCCGCGCCATACGAACCCAGCGACTTATAGCGTCCCCAGAAGATCTGCGCCTCCGGCGCTGGGTCGACGACGGGTACCGCTGGTGCTGCCGGCGTCGGCGGATCGGCGGGGGGAGGTGTCGTCAGCGGGAAGCTTAACTCCGCAGGCGCAACGCCCGGACTGACCGGCGCCTGGGCGGTCGCCGCGCGAGCGCTGTTTTCCTCGCTCTTCAACTCGGCCACTGCCTGCTCGGACATCATCAGCGACGGTCCAGAGTCGATTACGACAGGGCGCGCGCTGCCGCGATACACCTGCAGCCATTCGTTCGGTTTGCCAGCAAATAGCTGTGCCGCAGCCGAGCCCTCGCAAGGACCCACGCCCGTCGCCGAGCAGCCGGCGCCCAACGGCGTCATCACGATGCCGCCGCTAAGCACGTCTGCGCGCGTCACGTTTTCGTCGGTGAACACGGTGAAATCGGTGCCGCGCACGCCGAGCGCGGCGACCGGCGTGTTCATCCGATAGTGGTCGCGCGCGGCCTGAGCACCCGTACCCGATATCTCGCGCACCATGCCCCTCGTCAGCGACAGCTTGATGACCGTCTTGCGTGGATCGGCCGGGTTGTATTCGTAGCGTTCGAATGTCAGCGATGAATTGGGTCGCACACTGATAAAGCCGTGATCGACCGTGGTGATGTACACGTAGCCATCTTTGCCCGTCTCGATGGTGTCGCCCTGCTCAATGGAGGCGCCCTTGGCAAGCGGGGTGCAAAACGTTTGCGCGCGTTGTGCACACGCCTGTCCAATCACGAGGACTGCATTGCCAATCGTCGCGGACTCCGCATGCGCGTCATGGTGCACAAGAAACGCCGTGCAAACAACGAACTGCAATGCGGCCGAACGACCCCCTCGAAGTATGCGTTCCTGCATCTGATCTTTTCCCCGAGATCCTCACGGCACTGCGATCGAATAATCCGGTAATGATTAGCGAAATTTTGTAATTAGGATGTGACGGCCGTCACAGATACCAGCGCTCGATACGCATATCGTCCTGCGTGCCCGTGTCAGCAAATTACAGTTGAGAGAGATGTCGACCCAAGAAGAAAGGATCAATGGCGGCCCATTAAAGGCCATTGATCTCTTGAAACAACAAAAGCTGCTGCGCAACGTTGCGAACGAAGTCATTGAAGAGACCAGCCGCCACATTCGCTATCGCCGCTTCTCGAAGCGGGAATTCGTCGTTCATAAGGGCGACGCCGGTTCATCGCTACTCATGTTGATGTCCGGCCGCCTGCAGGTGATCGCACTGTCGGAAGACGGCCGCGAGGTGGGACTCGATTTCGTCGAGCCGGGTGACTATTTTGGCGAGCTGTCGATTATCGACGGCGGTCCTCGCTCGGCTTCGATCATTGCGATCACGGAATCAGTGGTCGGCTTTTTGCCGAAGCATCAGGCGCAAACACTGTTTTACCGTAATCCCGCAGTGGTGGAGGCGCTGTTGCAACGGCTGTGCCGCACGATTCGCCAGGCTTCGAATTACCGGTCGATGCTCGGTCTGACGCGCGCTTACGCCAGGGTCTATTCAGTGCTCGAGGCTTCCATGAAAACGAGTGCAGGCGGCCTGTTGACCATCGAGAATCTACCCAATCAGCAGGCCATTGCGATCATGGCCAACGTGAGCCGCGAAACAGTATCGCGCGCGATCCGCTCTTTTATCGACGGAGAGGTGATCGAACGTGACTATCGACGCCTGATCGTTCGCAATGCGGAAATGCTGGCCAAGCTTGCGAGGGGCGAGGCTGAGTTGCAACTACGTGCGAAAGCGATGGGCGAAGGCGCTACGGTCGGGCAATCGCGCCCCTCCTGAAACCGGTTGTTCGAGATAGGCCCTGGCAGGAGCGACGCTGCACCGATTGAGCATTCCAATCCATGCGTCACGATTTGTGACGCCCATCACACACTCAGCCCCGTTGGTTTGCTTTACTTAAAGTTCCGGTGCGATATGCATTGCCGCCGAAACTTTCATGCAAGCCAAGCTAAAGTTCCTCGAGAAATTCGCCGTCTTTAACCGAAAGAATCCGCGCGTCCGATCATACGATCGGGTCATAAGCATTGGCTCGAATTGCGAAGTGACCTGGAATATCCGCCATCACTTCGAGACGCGAACGGCTTATCCGTTCGATTGGTGGATGACGCCCTTCCAAGCTCTGCTCGACGTTCTCGATGCGCGATTCAGCGGCCTGTTCGAGCCGTCGCATCTGGCTATTCCTGCGGATCGAGGCACCGTCGTCGATACGCGGTTCAATCTCATGTATCACCACGATTTCGCGAGAGATGAAGAAGGTCGCGTGATTGTGGACGACGTCGAAAAGCAGCTTCCGGATCTGCGGAAGAAATATGCCCGGAGAATTGATCGCTTCGTCAACGAACTGGACGGCAAAAAGGTGTTGTTCGTTCGAAACAGATGCGGCAACGATCCGGTGTATTTGAATGGCGATTACGGCGACATTCAACCCGATCAATGCATCGAGATTCACCGTGTGCTCTCGGCGCTTCTGCCGCGCACGCAGTTCGATTTGTTCGCGACGAACAAGCCAGGTTTCGAGGCTTTTTCGTATCGCGGCTCCGAAATCTTCAGCGACTCGATCGTCGAGTATGGCGATTGCAGCGACTATATGGTGTCGCCCAAAGGTTGGGCGGAGATGTTCGAGCGCAACCGCATTGTTCTTCGCGCGGGTCATGAGGCATCGACGCGCACCTTGACAGTTTGACCCGGAAAGCACATATCGTCAGGTCGAGTTCGTGATCAGTTAGCCAGATCGACGATAACTAACCATAGTCTCCCGGCGGATCGGCGGGACGACTGAATACATACCGACGATGCTGTTCTGGCCTCGCCGCAACTGGATTGGCGGCGAGCGGCAGAGCATGAATCTCCGCCGTTTTACTTGTATCGGCATGCCGACTTGATTGAATTGAACGCCATTTCGTTTATCCTGTTTCCATAGTCGTGCGGTGGTCCAAACCAGCAGTGCTCTCGTCGGAGGTCACGGCCAATGAGTCCCGTCATCGTCACCCTGCTCGTGCTCCTGGGCATCGGGCTGTTGCTTGCGCTCTGGCTAATGGGCATCTACAACGGGCTGGTGGTTGCCCGGAAGCGCTTCGAGAACGCCTTCGCGCAGATCGATGTGCAGCTCAGGCGGCGCTATGACCTGATTCCGAACTTGGTCGAAGCGGTCAAGGGCTATATGGGCCACGAGAGGGAGACGCTCGACGCCGTCATCAAGGCCCGCAACAGCGCGATGGCTGCCGAGCAGAAAGTCGCCGCCAACCCCAGCGACCCGGAGGCCATTAAGGGGTTCAACCAGGCCGAGGCTCAGCTGGGCGGCGTCCTGGGCCGGCTCTTTGCCCTCTCCGAGGCATACCCGGACCTCAAGGCCAACCAGAACATGCTCGCCTTGCAGGAAGAGCTGACTTCGACCGAGAACAAGGTCGGCTTCGCCCGGCAGGCGTTCAACGATGCCGCCACCGAGTACAACATCCGGCGCGAGGTGTTCCCGGCGGTTACGGTGGCCGGCATGTTCGGCTTCAAGCAGGCGACGCTATTGGAAACCGCGGAGACCGAGCGCGCGGCGCCCAAGGTGTCGTTCCGGTAAGCCGGGACCCCATCGCTCTATGCGTCTCATGCTCCCCAAGCCGCTCTGACCGTGACCACCAATTTCTTTCAGCAGCAGGATTCGGCCCGACGCAAGACTTTTCAGCTGGTGGTCTATTTCGTCCTGGCGATCCTGATACTGATCGCCCTGGTCTACGGGCTGCTCGTGGCGTTCAGCACGTATGACGCCCACGCACCCGTGTCCTGGTGGCAGCCGGAGATGCTCCTGTTCGCGGCGTTGGGGGTGGGCCTTGTGGTCGGCGGTGCCAGCGCATTCAAGGTGAGTCAGCTCGCTTCCGGCGGCCAGGCCGTCGCCCTGATGTTGGGCGGTGTAGAGGTGCCCGGCACGACCACCGACCCGCGGCAGAAACGGCTGCTCAACGTTGTCGAGGAGATAGCCCTCGCTGCGGGAGTGCCGGTACCCCCCGTTTATATTCTGGACGAGCCCGGGATCAATGCCTTCGCGGCTGGCTATGCTCCGGGAGATGCCGTGGTCGCCGTCTCGCAGGGCTGCCTCGACTACCTGACCCGCGACGAGCTCCAGGGCGTGGTGGCCCACGAGTTCAGCCACATCCTCAACGGCGACATGCGACTCAACATCCGGCTAATCGGTCTGATCTTCGGGATCATGGTGTTGTCCATCATCGGCCGCAGCCTCATGTTCGCTTCCAGAGGACGCGCGTCGGGAAGGCAGAATGCCCAGGGCGGCATGGTGCTGCTGGGGCTGGGCGTGTTTGTGCTGGGCCTCGTGGGAGCGTTCTTCGGTCGGCTGATCATGGCGGCGGTGTCTCGGCAGCGCGAGTACCTGGCCGACGCCAGTGCCGTCCAGTTCACGCGCAACCCCGACGGAATCGGCGGGGCGCTAAAGAAGATCGGTGGGCTGGCTGAGGGCTCACGCATCGGCAACCCCCAAGCCGCAGAGGCCGGCCACATGTTTTTCGCCAACGCCTTCGCTGGCGAGGGACTCGCCGGACTGCTAGCTACCCACCCGCCCCTCGTCGAGCGCATCCGCCGGCTCAATCCCCAGTTCGACGGCCGGTTCCCGGAGGTGCGGCCGGTAGGTGTCGATCGGGAAGAACCTGAAGGCCCCCGGCCCAGCCATGCCCCGCCGTTCGGCGGGGCTCCTACGTTGCCGGGGCTTCCGCAGGTGCCGCTGCCGGTCCTGGGGCTCGCCGACGAAACAGCATCCCGGGTCGGCCACATCGATCCGGAACTGATTAGCTATGCGCAGGGGTTACACGACGGTATGCCAGACGTGCTCCGGGTCGCCGCCCAGGAGCCGTTCAGTGCTCGCGCCCTGGTCTACGCCCTCCTCATGGACCCGGGGTCGGACCTGCGGGAACTCCAGCTGACCCGGCTGAAAGCCGGCGCTGAGCCTCAGGACTTTGCCGAAACCCTGCGGCTGATCGCCCCTGTCCAGGCTTTGCCGGACACGCATCGGCTGCCCCTTCTGGACCTGAGCCTGCCAGCACTGCGGCAGATGTCGCCGCGGCAGCATCATTCATTCCGCGCTCAGGTCGAGATGCTAATGATCGCCGACCAGCGGCTGAGCTTGTTCGAGTACACGCTTCGCTGTGTACTGCATCGCCATCTCGACGCCCAATTCCTCCCGCAGCGCCCGGCGCGTGCAATGCGCAGTTCCCTGCAGAGCCTCGCGCACCCGGTGGCAACGGTATTGGCGCTACTGGCCTGGGAAGGCCAACCGGAAACCGATCAGGCCGCGCGGGCTTTCGATGCGGGCATGCGCGGCTACATCGGCGGCGAGCACGCCTACCGCTTGCGGCCTCGCGAAGAGTGCTCCCTCGCCGGATTCGACGCGGCCCTGCAAACGCTCAATCAATCGATCCCGGCCATCAAGCGCCGGATCGTCGCCGCCTGCGCGGCCTGCATCCTGGCAAACCAGCAGGTCACCGTCCGCGAAGCGGAGCTGCTCCGCGCCATCTGCGATACGCTCGGCTGCCCGCTACCGCCGCTCGTCGTGCGAGAAGCGGAAGAAGAGTAGTCCTGGCAATGCAGGTGCGAGGCGCTCCCGCCGAGTGTTGTGCCGCTCATAGTTGCATCGTCACGACACGGGCCGGCGGCAGGTTAGCCCAGATGATCCGGCTCGACAGCATCACAAAGTCGCCCATCCCACCGGCATTCACGACGTTTCGGTCCGGCCGGATATCGTAGGTGAACTGAATCACGACACCACCAGGACGCAGGACCTGCCGCCACTGGTCGACAATCTCATCCACCTCGCGTTGAGGCAACGAGCGCAACGGCAGGCACGACACGATCGCGTCGACGCGCAGGTCCAGTGGCAGGCACCAGGCCAGGCGGGCAGCGTCGGCGTGCATGACCGGCACATCCGGGAATCGCCTGCGCAGATGCTGCACGAAGGTAGGGGAGCGCTCGACGACGATCAGCCGGTCGGTTGGCACGCCGTTTTCGAGCAACGCGTGCGTGACCGCGCCAGTACCGCCACCGAGTTCGATGACCACACCGTTGCCTGCCGGCACCTCCCGCGCGAGGCGCGCGGCGAGTCGCCGTGAGCTCGGGCAGATGGCGCCGACCGACCAGGGCGCCGTCGCCCATTCCCGTGCAAACAGCCGGGACGTGTGCAGGGGGCCGGCAACCATTACTGCACCACCTTGATGTCATAGACCTTGGCCTTTGATGCGCCGACGATTTCCTTGTCGTACTCGCCGGTCAGCTCGATGGTGCCCGTCTGATTCACCGGCTGTGCGGCCGGCCAGCGTTTGTGGTCGATCTTGACCGGGAGCTCTGCCGTGCTGTCGGCGAACTGGTACTTTTCGTCGCCGATGGATTTCACGATATGGCCGCGCAGTGCGATGCGCTGGTCTTCCCTGCCTGCGTCGCGAAGCTGTTGGACCGTCGTGGCCGTCGCTTCGGCACCAGGGCCTGTGCATACCGCGTGAGCCTCTGCGGCGGACGTGGCGATCAGGCAGGCAACAATGAGTTTCTTCATTGGTTCTCCTTGAACGGGCGACATCGTGGTCGCGACAGAAAGCAGTCTACGGAACCGAGGCTGAAGCCAGAGTGAAGGCGACGCTGCGCTGTGTCCGCCCCTTAATGCAGTGTTAACCTTCCGGCCGGTAAGCTTGCGACGCCGCGTCACGGAACCGGCGGGAACAGGATGACGACGGATGCGAATACTGCTGGCCAAGGACGATCCGCTGCTCGGCAATGGACTAAGACTCGGCCTGCGCCGGGAAGGTTTCGCCGCACTACCCTACGGCCGCTTTCGGCGTGTCCAATCTCGCGAGCAGGGCGCGCTCGCTGCGGTGCCGCTTGTCATGTGTAGCCAAGCGCCGCAGCCGCAGCCGCACGGCGGCTGACGCATTCTTCATCTTCAGCACAAAACGACGCAATGAATACCATCGAAGCATTCAACCACGCGCTCTTCCTGATGATCAACGGCACGCCGGCAACGCCGGGATGGCTGGTCAGCACGGCGCTCGTCTCTGCAAATTATCTGATCTGGTTAGTCCCCCTCATGCTGGTCATGATGTGGCTTTCCGGGGACCGCCAGCGGCGCGAGCTGGCCCTGCGTGCCTGCTGCGTCGCGCTGCTGGCGCTCGGCGTCAACCAGTTGATCGGTCTCGTCTGGCAGCACCCCCGCCCGTTCATGATCGGGCTCGGCCACACGTTCCTGGCGCATGTGCCCGATTCGTCGTTCCCAAGCGATCACGCCACCCTCTTTGCCAGCATCGCGCTGCCGCTGCTCTTCGGGCGGATGTGCTGGCTCGGTGGCATGACGCTCGTCGTGGGTATCATCGTCGCGTGGGCACGCGTGTTTCTCGGCGTGCATTTTCCGCTCGACATGATCGGGGCAGTGGCCGTCGCGTGCATCGCTTATGCGGCAATTGCGCGGCTGTGGCAAACGGGTGGCACGGCGATGACGGATCTGGTGGTCACGCTCTATCGTACGCTGCTCGCATGGCCGATCAGCCGAGGCTGGCTGAGGCCGTGATTGCCTGTCTGCGACGCTCGCCGCCCCGCCGGGGGAAGACGCTGGCAGTCTGGGATATCCGGAGCCACCTCTGCCATTTGCAATCGAGACTCGACATTGCATCCACGCCTCACGACACAGGCCACACAAACGGTCTGCGCAAGAATTGAAGCGTGGATTGCACCGAGGATCGCAGCGGTTTGCTAAGGCGCGAACAGATCCATCCCCGCCAGGACCAGCGTGACACTCAGCGCTATTGCGGCCGTAGAATCCAAGAGAAGCAGGATTGCAGCAGACAGCCAGCAGGCGATGGCAAAGCCAATAGCTTGTTTCATGGTGACACCTCGCTGTCGGGGCAATGGCAGGTGATCGAAATCTCGCGGAGGGATGCACAGAGCCAGGCCGGCCCTTACCCAGATGACCACGTCAACGAAAACAGCAGGACTCATCTTCCGCGAATAGGCCGCGCGCTTATCGAGCTTTGCCGTTGCGTCTGGCGCCAGCCGAAGCTGTCAGCGAAATGCCGACAAGGACGGCAACAAAACTGAAAGTGAGACGCGTGCTCATGGGTTCATGTAGGAAAAGAACGCCGCCGAGCGCCGCAACGGGCGGCACTAGCAGTTGGATGGCAGCCGCGGACATTGCAGTCAGTCTTCGGATCGTCGAACTCCACACTACAAAGCCAATTGCTGATGTCACGGCACCAGAAGCCACAGCGAGGGCAACTCCGGCTGCGCTCGCATGTGCAGGGGCGTGAAGGATCAATCCTAAGACGATGCAGATCGGTGTCGCCCGAAGGAAGTTTCCTGTCGTTGCTGATAGTGGACTCGCGACGCGCTTGCCTCTCAGGGTATAGAGCCCCCATGCAGCGCCCGCCCCGACCATCATAAGCAAGCCTGATAATCCCGGAACGCCGGCGCCAGGGGCTGTCAGGCCTAGCAGTCCGGCAATAGCCACCAGATACCCAATTAGCGCCACGCGGTGGAAGCGTTCGCCTTTAAGGAGACAAGAAGTCAATATCGTCAGTTGTACCGTCCCGAACAGGACAAGCGCACCGGTGCTGACACCGAGGGATAGATATGACAACGAGAACAGGATCATGAAAGTGCCTAGCGCAGTCGCCGAAACCCAGTCAGCACTGGATTGCCGAGCACGTTCCGGCCTCAGTTTCGTCACGGCCAGCAATGTCGCACCTCCGGCCAGCAGCCGGATATCGGAAAACGTAGCTGCGTCGATGCTGTTGCTGAATAGCGCGACGCGACACAGCAGAGCGTTCGAGGCAAATGCAGCGATAGCGGCCGCGCCCTGCAAGGCGCAAGAAGGTGTGATTGCACTCGCGTCTGCGGGATCCAGATATGCATTCATCACGGTTCCTTTCCTCAGCACCGCAAACATGCGGGGCGATCAGCGCGACCACATTGCGGGCGGGCGTTCGTCTGGCGCGAGTCGACTCTCGCACGACGGTGCCCCATGCCACCAGGTTGCAGATGTTTTTCAGACTGCCCTTTTCCAGTTGCCGCTGTTGTGCCATGCGCGCAAGATTCAAGGTGATCTTTCTCGGGCTCGCCACGGTGCGCGCGGCGACCCAGTGCTGTTTAGTTCCAGTTGATGACGGTCGCGGCTGTGAGCGGCACATCAGTATCGAGCACCGTGATGCGCGTGGGTACTACCTAAAAAGGTGGTACCCTCATGCTCACCGAAGATCGGTGATCCGCACATTTTTCTTGAGGACGACATGCTTCCATTCGCGGATTCCACCAATCCACCGGTCCAAGATGACGTCTATGCACTCTGGGATCGGCTGGCCGAGTTCTCAGCAGGTGATGGCGATGTCGCGCTGCCCCATCTGCTGACCACGCTCTGTGCTATGGTCAAGGCACAGAATGCGCTTTGGGCCGTTGTTGTGCGATTGCCTTCGCTCGCGCCAAAGGATCCTTTGTTCGGCTGGCGTCCACGACTGGTTCGGCTCCTGCATCCGGTACCGGCGATGGTCGCTTCGGTGCAGGAGCAGTACGACACGCTCTGGTCCGGCCACGTCGACTCGTCACATGTCGTGGCCGCGTCAGGGCACGAGCCGTTCTGCGCCAACCTGCTCTTCGAGGCGATGCCCGCCGAATGGTTTGAAGGTGAGCACTATCGGCGCCACTACCTCGAAGTCGGACACGGCGACAGCATCCAGGTGCGTTGCTCGCTCAACGACGATGTGCGGATTCATCTCTTCGTGTTTCGCGATGTGCGGGCACCTCGTTTCTCTGCGCCGGATCTCGAGCGTCTGGGCTTCGTGATGCATGGGCTGAGATGGTTCAACCGGCAGCAACTGCTCAGCCATGGCCTGCTCATCGCCGACGCTCCCCTGACGACGGCCGAGCGAAGGGTGCTGCTGGGGCTGCTCGACGGACTCACGGAAAAGCAGATCGCGCAGAAACTCGACCAAAGTCCGAACACGACGCATGTCCACATCAAGTCGATCTACGCCAAATTCAACGTCCGAAATCGCTCGACGCTGACCGCGCTGTGGCTCGGCAAGTTGCGATAGCAAACTGCAGGCGCTGGGGCGTTGCAAGCAGCGGGCCTTAGGGCAGCCAGTCAGATGTACCTCCCAATTCACACATCGCCCTGACGACCTGGATCAACGATATCCAAAGCCCAGGATTCAGGGAATTCCAGACCCATATCACATGCCTGAGCCCGGCAGTGGCGCGCCGCTGGCCCCCGGCGCGCCCTCAACTGTGTCCGTCAGGTACGACGCCGATTAGTTCCGCGACAGCAGGTGCCCAACGGCGGCTTCGCCGTCACCGACCGCGAAGTCCGCGAGCTCATTCCAGAGTGCGAATATCGCGCCGTCAGGCTGTCTTTCCGAAGTGAACGGGAGCGGCGCCGTCGGCACTGGCCGGGCTCACGCGATCACCTATTCAGGTTATGTTCGGGCGTCAGCGAATAATCTACGATCCCGTAGAAGGTCCAGCCCGCAACTGTATTGCAGGGCGACCATAACAACCACAGATACGGGGATCCGACCTTGTCGTCGAACGAAGGGGATCACGTCATGATTTCAGTACCGAAATCGGGCCGTCAGGCAGCGAAGCGTCTTGCCGTGCATCTCGCTGGATTCGTTGCAATTGCAGGCGTCGCCGTGGCCTATGGGCTGCAAACGCAGTCGATGGAGGGGGGCGCTGCGGGACGGGCTGGCGGGAGTTACGAGAAGGCGTGGGCGGTGGTTGCGGCCTCGGGTGACGTGGGGAAGTTTGTCGCTTCGAACTATCGGACGTGCATCGAAGCCCACGACACGGGCTACACGATGACGGACTGGTGGCTCACCATCGATCACTCACGCTTGAACACGGCGGCGCAGTGCGGCCTGGAAACCGTCTCCCGCGCGTCAATGAAGGGTGACGCGTTTGTCGCCCAGGTGAAGGGCGTGATCGGCAGCCTGCCCACGCTAATTGCCGTGCCTGACCAACCGGCTCGCACGCTCCGATGGTTCGTCATTGACGATCGACCCACGTGATGCGCTGAGGGTGACGCGATCTACGACTGCTCCCTCGACCTGCATCGGTGGGCCGCAACATGCGGAATGACTGTCTACTTGCAGAGAAGAAGAAAACGACAATTGATCGATAAGGAATCCCATCATGTATTTCGCCTCCCGACTTAACAGCAGTGTGCTCATCGTTCTGCGCAACTTCCGCATTCGCGCAGGCTGCATCATCCGGTCCTGTCATGCACGCCAAGGTCAACGCCGAAGAGTACGGGTGGATATCGAGGGTTTATGAACAGCGCGGTGAGAGTCACTATCCGAAAAACGTGATTGCGCAGACTGTTGACGTACCAGCGACCAGATTCTGGACACACAGCGAATTGTGCGCCGTTCAACCAGACTTGCTCTTCATCCCGTTGCAGCGATGCCGAAGTGTCGACGTCGAATGCCACCTTAAGTGCGCGCGGAACAAGGGGCGTCTTCGATGGGAACCTCGCTTTCCCAATCCGCAAGCAGGCGTGCAGAGGGCACAGGCACGTCGACCGTGAGCGTTTATACGGAACGTGTTGACGACCTCTTCTTCAAAGGTCCAGCTTGGAATACAACTATCTTCCCAGGCAGGCGAGTGGACACTTTAACCTGCCGGGCTGTCGCACGTTGATTCGCGCAACGTGGCCGCCGTCGTCGGGACGCGCGGCACGAAGGTCCGTTCTTTGAGGGGCATTTGCCGCTTGAATGGCCGAGCAAGCCCAAAGGTGAACGGCAGAAGTTGGCCGCTTGCAGTCTTATGCCTCCCGCACCGATCATGCCGCCGTCCGTGGCGCGATAAGTCCCCGGCTGTGGCTCCGGCACCGGTTACGCCACTCCCGGTGCCGGGTGCGAAACGGGGCGGTACAAGGATTGCCCGGAGTGCCGATCGTCAATCCTCGTTGACTTCGCCGTCTTGATCGACGGCCGGATCTACTGGATCGGCCGCTGGGGTCTCATCAGCGGGTGCGCCGGCATCCGCCCCCGCACTTCCAGCTACCTGCGCATCAACGGCGTCGCCTGACGCAACTTCCGCCACAACTGCACCGTCGCTTGACCCAGCTTGCGCAACTTCTGCAACGTCGCCTGACTGAGCTTCCACCAGATCCGCAACGTCGCCCGACTCAGCTACCGCCTCATCTGCAACGTCGGCTGACTCAGCTACCGCCGCATCTGCAACGTCGGCTGACCCAGCTACCGCCAGGTCCGCAACGTCTCCTGACGCATTGGGCTCCTGGATTGACTCATCGGTCGGCGTCGTAACGATCTCATCCGGCACGCCAGCCGTGCCGTCCACGTTCAGTGTCATCGAAATCCTCATATGGTCGAGTTAATGGTAGAACCCCCAAAGGATTCCCAATGAAATGCGCGTCTCCTACGGTCGACTTTTTTATCGCAGGCAGCGTGGCCAGCGTGGGAGAGCACATAGTCTCACATCGCTAGCCCGACAATGGATCACAGCATGGACGCATTCGATCTGGATGTGTTCGCAAGCGAACACATCGCGTGACGCGCATAAAAGCTTAAGTGTTCCGCCGAACGGCCTGCTTGATCTTCTGCCCGGAAATGGCGTGCGTCATGCCGGCAATGCGACCTGAAGTTTGGCGCATCGTCGCTGGCTAAGCTCCAGCTCGTCTGCCAGCGCCTGGTCGCAGTTTGCCTTTGACGAACGGAGACGCTCGAACGAAGGCCGACTCGCGCACCGCGAATGCAATGCGAATACTCGTTCCCGCCGCTGCCAATCGTCGCTGCGGGCAATCGGCGTCAAGCGGTGCTGCCTCGTCCTGATCCTGTCCAGGTCGTCAGGAGCAAGGCGGCTGAGCCGAGGCGTCGGCAAGCGCATTTCGACTGCTATCGCCGGAATATTTGCCGCGCGCAGCCGTTTAGTGCGTACGTGCGGTCCCCTCCGTCTCGCGGCCGGGCCGCCCTGACTGCCGGACCGGTCGTGCCGGCAAGAACGGTGTTGCCGCGCACCTTGCCACAACGCCGCCTTTGTATCGCCTGATGCATCACCCGCCGCGGGTGAGGGGCCTTCGCGCGCTCGCCGTGGCGCAAATGCAACGCATCAGGCGGGATCGCTCGCGACAGCCAGCACACCACCCACAGGGCGTTCGCGCGTACGTGGATGGAGGCTGCCGCAGCTTTCGTGGAGAGTCGAGTCATGAAAACTGTCATCACACGCCTGGCTCCGCGTCTTGCGGCGCCTGCCAACCCCGCGCAAGCAACGCAGCCCATGCTCGCGCGAAGTACTACCCGTTCGGGCCGTCCCGCGCGCAGCGCACGCGGCCACCCGTGGCGCCGTCTGCTGCTCGCGCTGTGCGGCATCGGCGTCGCGCTCGGCGCAGCAAACTTTGTGTACGCCGAAGATTCCGTCCCATTGCTGCCGCCACCCTCGGTCACATCGACCACCGTGCCGGCCAATGGTGACCTCAATCCGTATGGCGTCGCGTTCGTGCCGGCCGGTTTTCCCACCTACGGCACCATCGCGCCGGGCGACCTGCTGGTGTCTAACTTCAACAATGCGCAGAACGTGCAGGGCACCGGCACTACCATCGTCAAGATCGTGCCGGGCGCGAAGCAAGCCACGACATTCTTCCAGGGCCCCCCCGGGCTTGGCCTCACCATGGCGCTCAATGTGCTGCGCGGCGGCTTCGTGCTGGTCGGTAACACCCCCACTACTGACGGCACGTTCCACACGATCAAACCCGGCTCGCTGATCATCGTGAACCGCAGCGGCAACATGATCGCGCAGTGGACGACCGCCGCGAAGATCGATGGACCATGGGGTATGACGGTCTTCGACCAGGGCGATCGCGCGAAAGTGTTCGTCTCGAACGTGCTGAACGGAACCGTTGTGCGGCTCGACGTCACGGTCGACGACAGCGGCGTGCATCTCGTGAGGGCAATCCAGGTCGCATCCGGCTACCAGTTCCGCGGCGACCCGGCAGCAGTGGAGATCGGGCCTGCCGGGCTCGTGTACGATCCGTTACGCGATGTGCTCTACGTTGCGTCGATCGTCGACAATGCGATCTTCGCAGTGTTCGGTGCGGGCACCTCACAGCATGACGGCGGCAAGGGCGTGGTGATCTACGCGGACAACAAGCACCTGCATGGAGCGCTCGGTTTAGCGTCGGGACCGAACGGCCATCTCTTCACCTCAAACGGCGACGCGATCAACCCCGATCCGGCACAGCCGAGTGAACTCGTCGAGTTCACGCCGCAAGGGCAATTCGTTGCGCAACTGCCGATCGATCCGGCGCCAGACGGTGCGTTCGGCATCGCGTTTGGTCGGGTGATGAACGAGCACGTGCACTTTGCCGCGGTCGATGACAATACGAACGCAATCACGGACTGGAACCTGCCGTTTGAGGACCGTTGACGGATCCGGCGGTGCCATCAGAAACGGTGCCGCTCTGAACCGACCCGCGCCGCGGCAGGCGCAATACACGCTACGGGGTAAAGGGGTTCATATACAAGCATGAAAAGTACGGCCGATCGTTCATGGCCAACGACTGCCTGAAGCGGTCGGTCCTAGCCGGCCATCCGCTTAGTATCAGGCGGCGGCATGCGTCGGATTCACTTCTACCGTCACGTGTGTCAGCCCCTTAAAACGTTTGAGCGCCGCGTGATAGAAGCTCGGGCTGCGTTGTATTTCACTGGTGACGACCGATACCACCGCGCTCATGTGCCCGGAGCCGACGCGCCAGACATGTAGGTCAAGCACGGCGTCACCGTTGTCTTCAATGACGTGACGAACGTTTTCGGCCATGCGCTTATCCAGATTCATGTCGAGCAGAATGCCTCCCGTATCGCGCATCAGGCCCCACGACCAGTTCGCAATTACCAGGGCGCCGATTACGCCTGCGAGCGGGTCCATCCAGGCCCAGCCGAACGCACGGGCCAGCAGGAGGCCGATGATCGCGAGCACGGAAACTGCCGCGTCTGCGATGACATGAATGTAGGCCGAGCGAATATTGTGATCGCGATTCGCCGCTGCATGCGCTTCGTCGTGACTGTGATCGTGCTCTTCGAATTCAATTGAGTGCTCGCCATCGGGCAAACTGACAATCGCCCTGAATGCATGCGGCTCGGGAATGTCATCTTTCGACTCCAGATAGCTCCCACGGTCGGCAAACGCGAAGGTCTGACGGGAACCGTCGGGGCGAACCGTAGTGACTGATACCGCGTCGGCGGTCAAGTTCGAAGAAGCCGTCTCAGGCGTAATGCGGAAGACGGGTGGCACGCCATCTTCGAAGATCGACACGGCGAAAACTCCAGCGCTACCCAAGATGCGATGCGCCTCTTCCTCATGACCGTGTGCGTCTTCATGTCCATGCCCGTGACCGTGGCTGTGCCCATGTCCATGATCGTGGCCGTGATGGTTTCCGCTGAGCAGCCAGACGCTTGCGAGATTCACCAGCAGGCCGAGCACCGCGATGGGAATCGCTTGACCGAAGTGGATGGGCACGGGCGAGAGAAAGCGCGAAATGGCTTCATATCCAATCAGCAGCGCGATCATGGCAAGCACGATAGCGCTGGTAAAACCCGCCAGGTCGCCCAGCTTGCCGGTGCCAAATACGAAGCGGCTATCGCTCGCGTGTCTGCGCGCGTAGGTGTATGCCAAAGCGGCGATCAGCATCGCGCCGGCGTGTGTCGACATGTGCAGGCCATCGGCGACGAGCGCCAGCGAGCCGAACAGGCTTCCGCCAACAATTTCAGTCACCATCATCGCACTGCACAGTGCGATGACCATCCACGTCCTGCGCTCGTTGTCTTCATGGGCCGTGCCCAGAAAGACGTGATCCGCTCATACAGCTTCGATTGACTGGTCCCTCGCCTGCTGCCGACGTCGAAAGGTTGGCCATACGAGCGCTTCGACACCTATGTAGTGCGAGGCCGTTTTCCCGATTCATAGCGCGCAAAGCCGCGTCATAGATACGTAATTTCCTGATGCGCCCGGTTGTTTCCGCCAACAGCGAGAACTGGTTGTCGCTTGCCGCGGAGAATCTGTGTCATCGGAACCAAGCTGGTAATTGCTGCGATTGCCGCGCAATCTTGGGACGCGATGCCCGTTTCCAGGGTCTTGGTATCGGTCTCGCCCGCCCGATACTTACGTTTGCCACCAATACGGTCTATCGCACAGCGTGATGGTAGACGCGGCTCGCCTGAGGCGCCGCGCGATGTGACGCGCCGACACGGCCATACTCACCCTGCGAGATATCCCCTCTGATTCGGAAAGCGTCGGTGATCGGCTTGAGTGTTTGGGCATCGGTGGGGGTACTCCAATCTACACTTCACCCTCTGATTCTCTAATCCGACATCAAAAAAGGGGGGCGTCGTCCGGTTGAATCGCCCTGTAACGTGGACGACTTATTCCGTCTGCAGAATGCTTGGCCGCTCGCGTGTCGCGTATGCGAACGCAGGCGCACCTTAACCCAACAATTATGTCGTCCGGAGAACTTTGATGAGCATTCCCTTTCGCTATGCGCTACCTTCAGGCTTGATCGCCGCCGCAGTGCTCGCCGCATGCGGCAGCAACGACAACAGCAATCCAGGTACGCCAGCAGTAGCGAGCGGAATAGCGAACGCGCAGCACGTGCTGCTAGTGAGTATCGACGGAATGCATCAGCAGGACCTCGCCAACTGCGTTGCCGCGAAGACCTGTCCCAACATCGCGGCACTCGCGCAAACCGGCGTCACATACTCAAGTGCGTCGACACCCGGGCTCTCCGATTCGTTCCCAGGCCTAGCTGCTTTGCTAACCGGCGGGTCACCGAAAACCGCCGGCCTTTTTTATGACGTCTCCTATGACCGCACGCTCTATGCACCGAGCGATACGCAATGCGCAGGCCCGCAGGGATGGAACGTGGTGTTCGATGAAACGACCGGCATCGACGCGATGAACGGTGGGGCGCTGACGCACCTTAACGGAGGCGGCGGCTTTAACCCGCAGGCAATCCCGAACGCGAAGGTGAACGGCGTGTGTACGCCAGTCTATCCTCACAATTACATCAAAACCAACACCCTGTTCGAAGTCGTCAAGTCACAGATGGCGAACGCCCGCACGGCGTGGGCCGACAAGCACGCATGGGGTTATGACTGGGTCAACGGGCCGTCAGGCAAGGGCGTCGACGACCTCGCCCGCACCGAAATCAATTCGATTGACCCGACGACGAACAGCGACTACACCGACATCTACACCCACACAGAAGCTTTTGACAATCTGCATGTGCAGGTGATTCTCAATCAGATCGACGGCAAGGATTCGACGGGGGCGACCACGCCGGGTGTACCGACCGTGTTCGGCACAAACTTCCAAACGCTGAGCGTTGCCCAGAAAGCGACGAACGCATCGGGCGGTGGCTACACGGATGCCAATTTCACGCCGGGTCCGCAAGTCAGCGCCGCCATCGCTTACGTCGATGGAGCGATCGGTAAGATGGTCACGGAGCTGAAAGCAAAGAACCTGTATGCGTCGACTGTAGTCGTCCTCACGGCGAAACACGGCCAGTCGCCGTCTGACCATACGAAGCTGGTCAAAAACGGTGACACGCTGACTGCGCTGCTTGAGGCGAACAACTATCTTGATGCGAACGGCAATTTCGGCCAGTTTTCGACGACTAGCGGCTCGCTTAACGATGGCACTGGGCTCGTTGGCACTGGCATGGCTCAGACCGACGATGTCGGGCTGATCTGGCTACGTAACCCAGCGCAAGCGGCTCAGGTCGTGGCGACACTTCAGGCCAATCTCTCGTGTACTTCTACGGGAATCTGTGCCGACGGTCCGCAGGCTTCGATCCTAACCGGCGCCGCACTGGTAGCGAAGTTCGGCGATCCGGCGCAAGGTCGCACGCCCGATATCATCGTGCAGCCTAATCCGGGCGTCATCTATACGAGCAGTACGAAGAAAGATGCCGAACACGGCGGCAACGCGCCGGACGATAGCCATGTCGGTCTGCTCGTTTCGTACCCGACGCTCCAGGCGGCCACGAACACAGAAACCGTCAGCTTGACCCAGGTCGCGCCTACGGTTCTGAAGTCGCTGGCACTGGATCCGTCGCTCCTGCATTCGGTCGCGGCGGAAGGCACGCAAGTATTGCCGGGCTTGGGCTTCTAAAGTCCTTGATGGAAGTCTTCGATCAATAGCATTTCGTGTTTCATCTCCTGGTGAGCGTTCGAGGTACGCTCACCAGGTTGATGAATGCAGTGGAGAAGGAACAGCGATCAATATCGTTAGCAAGTGTTTTCATAGTTCGGCTTCGAACCGAGCACGATTGCCGGTCGCTTGAACGCCCCGACTTTTTCCTGTGACTTTGAATGCCACAGGGAGGGTTCTTGATGTTCTGACGCATTTGCACTTGCGAATGTCCTCGTTGATCCATACCCGTTGTGAACGTCAGTGAAGCGACGGCGGCCAGTTAATATTGGCCGAATTCTGTGCGTAGCTCGTCCGTCACATTGTGGAGTAATGCGACCAGCCCCACGGCAGGCTTGCGGGAAGCGTTGGACAACACCTACCCGCATGCCACCTGTTTCTCGCAACCGGGCGAGGACCACCGCGCCTGTCGCCGACACCGAACACACCGGTCGGGTGGTGTACTGCAGAGATGCACCATGCACTGTAGCGGAACTGAAAGAACCATCGCGTAGGATCGCTAGCCCATGCGCTTGATAGCGTGGCTGCGTTTAACAATCCCTGGAGGTATCCGTGGAAACTTACGTAATTTTCGGCGGCGTTATAGCAATCGGCACAGCCATTGCGATATGGGGAATCTGGCATCTCAGGTGACGCGTACCTTCAGGTTATCCCAGATCCGTGAGGCATGCTGCAGTCGCGGACACGGGGGTGTGCCAGATGCCGATGTCCATCGAGTTCACAGATGTTGAACGCCGCCATGGTCGGCAATCGGGCGCATTGCTGACCAGAAACCCAGCACGGTCCAATGCCGGCTTTGGCCGACAACTGCGCGTTGAGCATCGGGCGGGTCTCGGCCACCGCATGACTCGGGCGAACGGCAGAAAGTGGCCGAACCTAGTCCGACGCCGAACCGAAGATCGGGGCTGTCGTCGATCCGGAGGTATCCGGCAGGAGTCGCCCCATTGCAGCGCGTCGAACCGCTCGGACCATTGACCGCTTTCGAGTAACGAACAGTCCTTCGTCGGGCTTTGGGCTGCCCGAACTGCATCTGGAAGTGGGCTGGACGACATCAATATTTCAGGCAGATCCCGACGAGTCGTCTGCGAATGACTCACTAACTGGCACAGCACTCCCTTTTGTGTGAGAGGAAAGTTGAACATCAAATTACAAATCAGGAAAATTCGACCATAGCAAGCTTTTCAGCTAATAAACTTCCTTGCAGGGCAACGCCGGCCCTTATAAGGGCCGGCCCACTTCGCAGGATCAATTCAAACCGGAGTACTTCAGAGTCCAGGTGAACGTACGACTACTGCCCGCGTTGAGTGCGAAGGGGCGCGTCGTACACGCGAAATTCGAATGCAGTTGCCCAATCGGCGTTGTCGACAGCGGATTGGTGACCCCGCCCGCCATCTCGAAGTTAGACAGGACACAACTGTCAAAACCCGTAGTGTCATAGCTGGTCGCATTACTATTGGAGTAGCGAACCGAGTAACCATCGCTACCCGCTGTGGCGTGCTGGACATCTGCAAAAGACGTGAAGTCCGTCTCGACCGCGATGTTGCCGGTCAACGTCCCAGAATTCAGCGTATCGGCTCGCGTCAGTGTGCCTTGACCAAACGTTAGGACCGTGTGGACCTGCAGGTCGATATCCGTGGCATAGGTTGCATTCTTAACGGCCTGCCGGAACTTGGTCGTGTCGAAAGAGACGATCACCTGGCCGTTATTTTCCTGAACGTTCAGGTTCCTATAATACGTGACCGGAATGTAAGTTTTCCCGTTATAGGAAACTTGCGGAATCAGCAACGCATAACCCTGATCCGTTGTGCCATAAATCAGGTTGTCGGAGAACGGCGTCGGGTAATAGGGCGTGTACGAATTGTAGTCGGGGGCCTGGTTCAGGTTGAGATTGATGATGCGCTTGCCATCGCGCACCGTGATAAGCGCTGCGCTGTATGGGTGAGCCGTGTCCGTGGGCAGGTTGTACCACGTGAGCGTGTAATGCGGTCTCGCATCCAGCCAGGCTTGCAGGTCGGAATCAGCCATGGGTGCACTGCCGCCAAAACCCAGTTTGTTCCACCAGGCATTCACATACATGTACTGGTGTAAAAGACTGAAATTCTCACCCATGACTCGAGGTTTGCCGCGATACGCATCGGTTCCGCGCCCTTTGACCCACATATTCACCGACGGCGTCGGCAGGGTCGGGTCGTACCAGAAAGTGTCAAAGCGGTAAGCCGCCTTATAGATGAACGAATAGGCGGCCTGCATTTCCTGCGCGGTCAACACGCCTGCATTGGCCGCCGCGGTCAGGATTTCCATGAAGGCTGTATCGCCGTATGGGCCGATGGAGCGGCCATAATTGAAACCCTGCCCGTCTGCGTTGAGCTGGGGAAGAATCAGATCGACTGACTTGCGCAGATAGGATTTCAATTCAGGTGTTAGATTGGCCTCATTGCCCATTTCGAACGTTCGCTCAACGACTTCTCCAATGAGCAGCGTGCTGTATCGATCGAAGCGTGCCTGATCAAAATAGGTCGTATGTGTATTCGAGGCCTCGTCGGAAAAACCGCCGGACGAGTCTCTTCTAATGTGATTCGTGAGTGTGTACAGCAGCGCGTCCCGCGCGCCCATCGATGCCACAGCCGGGTCGGTGGCGGAAGAGAAAGTCGGATTGGTCCATCCAAGTTTCTGTCTCAGCCCCGCAATACCGTAAGAAACCGCATAGTAATTCTGTGCGGTATTAAGCGATGCAACGTCGATCGGCACACCTGCGGCGGGGCACGTATTTTTCGTGCCGCTTGCATCCGCGCCGAACATATCGCAGAAGGTCAGGCGATTCTGCAGCGTAGCCAGCATGGCGTCACTGAAGACTTCGTTGAGCATACCGTGCGCCTTGAAATTATTGAGCGCAACGAGGTAGTAGTACTCGCCCCATGACGTATTTGCGTACGTGTAACTGGCGCCGCTCGTCTGCGCCATCATCGCGGTCGTTATCTTTTGATACGTCGCAAGGTAATCCGCGTATTTCGGATCCCCTTTCGCCTTCATATCGATCAATATGTACGACAGACCGAGCGCCAGTTTGCCAGGCAGGAATTTATCGCCCGTGTTGGTATCGAGCACGTGCACCGGGCTGCCGTCGCCCAAGTCCATGACCACTTGCGTGAAATCAGGTGCCTTCCTGATGAGGTCAAAAAGCGCTCTCATCTGTCCCATCACGGTGATGGGCACCCCTGCGCCTGAAGGGACGCTCGTATCCGTCGCTCCATAGACAATTCCATGAAGAGAAACTGTAGGTGCAGAAGAAACCGGATTTTTCACAGCGTCAATCCCGCCGCCTCCGCAGGCACTGACGAGAAGAAGCGTCAGTGCACTGAACGCAAACATAACGGATGATTTTCGCGATGGACGCATTTTTGTCTCCTGATTGTAAGTGGATCGACGCCGAAATTAGCAATCTCACCAACGCATCTGGCTATTCGTTCTCTTGGGTTTGCAACTGCGCACCAGTTCGACGGAAGTCAGAAAACTCGATCGCCGTCGACGTCGCACCATCTCGGCGTGATTCAGGCTGCTGCGGGCGTCAAAGAAAACGATTAACTAAATGCCAGGACACGATGGTCACACCGTTGCTGCCTAAAGCGCAAGACTAGGTAAACTACGGGGCTAGTAAAAGCGTCACAGATCTTCTATCTTAGAAAAACGTTTTCCTAACTGCACCTGCTCGTGGCTAACTCCGCCCGCAGTGCCATGCGTCGCGGGCTCGGCGCTCCCCGACATCAATCACACATAGCGCGGCGCGACGAGCGACGCCGCGCAACGGAGACTTACATGCAAACTGCCGTCATCGGGCTCGCCCGCACCGTCAGCCGCTACCGCTGGGCGGTGTGCGCGCTACTCTTCTTCGCGACCGTGATCAACTACATGGACCGTCAGATTCTCGGTCTGCTCGCGCCAGTGCTGCAGCACGACATCGGCTGGACCCAGGTGCAGTACGGCCGCATCGTGATCGCCTTCTCAGCGTTCTACGCAGTCGGCCTCTTGTGCTTCGGCCGCATCGTCGACTGGCTGGGCACGCGCATTTCGTACGCGCTCGCCATGCTGATATGGAGCGTGGCTGCAGTCCTGCACGCGGCGGTCGGCTCGGTGACCGGCTTCGCCATGGTGCGTGCGCTGCTCGGCATCGGCGAGGGCGGCAACTTCCCGGCCGCCATCAAGACGACTGCCGAATGGTTCCCGCGCCGCGAGCGCGCGTTTGCGACCGGCATCTTCAACTCAGGCGCCAATATCGGCGCGGTGTTCGCGCCCGCCATCATTCCGCCGCTCGCGCTGGCGTTCGGCTGGCGCGCGGCGTTCGTGATCATCGGGGCGATGGGCATCGTCTGGCTGGCCGTATGGTTCGCGTTCTACCGATCCGCCGACCCGCGCTCCCTCGAGGAGGGGCAGGACGAAGTCGAGGTGCTCGATGCCGCCAACGTAAATGCCCGCGCGCCGGGCTGGCGTGTACTGATCAGAAAGCGCCAGACGTGGGCATTCCTGATCGGTAAGTTCCTGACCGATCCGGTGTGGTGGTTCTATCTGTTCTGGCTGCCGAAGTGGCTCAACGAGTCGCGCGGTATGGACATGCAGCACATCGGCTTGCCGCTCGTCTGCATCTATGCGATGACGACCCTCGGCAGCATCGGCGGCGGCTGGCTCTCTTCGGCGCTCCTGCGCTCAGGATGGAGCGTGAACGCCGCGCGCAAGACGGCGATGCTGATCTGCGCGTGCTGCGTGCTGCCGATCGCGTTCGTCTCACAAGTCGACAACCTCTGGGGCGCAGTCGCGATCGTCGGACTGGCGGCGGCAGCGCATCAGGGCTGGTCCGCGAACCTCTTCACCACGGCGTCCGATCTCTTCCCGAAGCGCGCGCTGGGTGCGGTGGTCGGCATCGGCGGGATGGCGGGCTCGATCGGCGCGGTGCTGTTTTCGGAAGTAATCGGGCAGGTCCTGCAACGCACCGGCCATTACTGGGTGTTGTTCGCGATCGGCGCACTTGCCTACCTCGTCGCCCTGGCCGTGATGCAGATGCTGACGCCGCGCATGACGCCCGCGAAGCTCGACGCGTGAAGGCGCGATGCGTGTCAGCCGCAGGCCGCGGTCGATTCACGGACGATGAGCCTCGGCTCGAACGTCGAATGCCCGGCCGCCGCGTGGCCCGCGAGCGCGTCGATGAGCTTTTGCATCGCGAGCTCGCCCATCTTCTCGCTCTGGATGTCGACGGTGGTCAGCGCGGGCGCTGCGTACTCGCCGTACGGGACATTGTCGACGCCGGTCACCGACAGCTCGTGCGGCACCCTGATGCCGAGCGACGCCGCCTCTTTCATGAAGCCGAGCGCGATCAGGTCGTTGTAGCAGATCACCGCCTGCGGCCTGCGCGGACCGAGCATCACGCGCGAGCACGCGTCCTCGCCTGCATGCGCGGTCGGCGCGTGAGCGTCGTACACGTCGAGCGTGAGGCCGGCTTCCTCGAGACACTCGCGCGCACCGCGAATGCGCTCGTCGTTGATGCGCGCCTGCCCGAAACCGAGGTAGGCGATATGACGATGCCCGAGGTTCAGCAGATGCCGCGCGAGCATGTAGGTTGCGAGCCGGTTGTCGATGCCGACGCTCGGGAGCGGCAGCGCATCGCTACGTCTCAACAGCACAAGTGGCTTGTCGAGATCGAGCAGCCACTGCGCCTCGTCGTCGGGTATCCGCGAGCTGACGATCAGGCCGTCGACGCGCTGCGCGAGCGCTTCGATGAGCGGACGCTCGCGCGTCTGGTTTTCGTCGGTGTCGACGAGCAGAAGCGTGTAGTCGTGGCGCAGCGCGACGCGATTGGCGCCCTTCACGACATTCGTGAAGTGCGGATTGCTGATGTCAAGAATGGTCAGCCCGATGGTGCGTGAGCGGCCGGTGATCATCGATCGCGCAAGCGGATTCGAGCGGTAGCCGAGTTCCTCGATCGCCGCCTTCAGGCGCGCCTCAACCGGCGCGGAGAAGCGCTGCGCACCGTTCATGTACTTGGACACCGTGGCGACCGACACGCCAGCCGCAGCGGCGACGTCACGAATTGTTGGAAAGTTTTTTTTCATGCGGAAGGTAACGTTTTCCATTTTGTTAACAGATTGTCGCAGGAAACGCGGGCAACGGGCAAATGCCACCAGATTAAACCGCCCAGATGCCGGCGATGCGCTCGACAATTGGCGCTGCATATCGCCCGTCGTTTTGGAAAACGTTTTCCAAACTATCATTTTTTCAGGAATATTTCTTGATGAACCAAACAACCACAGCGTCGCTCAAGCCCTTCCGGCGTCTGCTTCTGACCGGCGCCGCCGGCAACCTGGGCCGCCAGTTGCGCGGCGCGCTCGCCAACTGGGCCGATGTCGTGCGCGTGAGTGACATCGCGAAGCTCAGCGAACCCGCGCCACATGAGGAAACGACCATCGTCGATCTGGCGGACCGGCGGGCGGTGATGCAGCTCGTCGAAGGCGTAGATGCGATCGTGCATCTCGGCGGCATCTCCATCGACGCCCCGTTCGAGGATCTGCTCGCAGCGAACATTGCCGGCACATACAACGTGTATGAGGCCGCGCGCAAGCACGGCGTCAAGCGCGTCGTGTTCGCGAGCTCCAATCATGCGATCGGCTTTCATCCGGTCACCGAAGTGCTCGACACCGACGCGCCGCAGCGCCCGGACAGCCTCTACGGCGTGACGAAGTGCTTCGGCGAGGCGCTTTCGCGGTATTACTACGATCGTTTCGGCATCGAGACGGTGTGCCTGCGAATCGGCTCGTCGTTCGAAGAGCCGAAGAATCCACGCATGCTCGTCACGTATCTGAGCTATCGCGACTTCATCGAACTGGTGCGGTGTTCGCTGTTCACGAACCGCGTCGGGCACGTGGTCGTGTACGGCGCGTCGAACAATCCGGTCAAGTGGTGGGACAATACGAAAGCCAGCTTCCTCGGCTTCAACCCGCGCGACAGCGCCGCGCAGTTTGCAGAACGTTTCCCCGCGACTGCACCGGGCGACTCGCACGACGACCCCGCGCAACGCTTCCAGGGCGGCCCATTCGTGCTCGGCGAGCCGATGGAGGCGAAGCGGTGAAGCAGCGCTCGCACCTACTTGACAAGCTTGATACAGGAAGCGGGTTACCGCGCGTAAAGGACGCCAGCATGGATTCATCCGATCGGCCGCAACTCGCCCTGCCCTCCTCTTGAGATGACGACCCATTTGACGGCCAGGGCAGGCAATATGCACGTGACTTGAAGTAGCTTGTGACGGTAGTGGAGTCGCAGGCAGGCAAGATCGTGCATCCCCAACTCGCGATAAACAGCATACAACTTCAAACCGTCGTCGAGTTTCCACAAGCCCGTGGGCCCACAGTCGGCACTTCGATTGCGGCCGCGGCGACGACATGGTTACAAGGACGCGTCGACCGCAAGGCGCAGATGAAGCTCGGGAATTGAAGCGAGAACAACGGAAGAGTCCTATCGGTGGCTGATTCATTCAGGCCCTCGCGCTGACGGCGGGGCAGTCCGGTCAAGAAGGTGCGAGTGACCGGACCGGCTGAACAGCCTGGGGAAAACGTGGAGCGGTTCAGGCTGGCGCGAGCGTACTCCCGGACCCGCCCGCGCTTCAATAACGCTCAGGCGAGTTCCACTGGACCGTGGTCATCGCAGTGGTCGCCGTGCGGGTGATGAAGATGGCCGTTAACCAGATAATCGACATGATCGCCATGCGGTACTGGGTCGTGTCCGCAGCCTGGGCCGTGGATGTGGCCCGGTTCATGGCCACCGCAGTCTGGTGTGCATTGGTCCGGATTTTTTGCGCTAACGTCGATCTTGTGTTCGTCCACGTGATCGCCGTGCGGATGGTGCAAATGGCCATCGTGCAGATAGTCTATGTGATCGCCATGCTTGATTGCGGTGTGTCCACAACCCGGGCCATGTTGATGGTCATGGTGTGCGTGATGCGGTTCGCTGCAAGTGCTCATGCCTGCCTCCTTTTTCCGTCTGGCCGCACGGCAACCTTCGACGGCCACCTGCCTACTCTCCATTGAAGGGTGCTTCGACGCTTGAAACCTGCCTTGCAGGCAGTTGCACTTCCGGGAGACGAAACCGAAATGCGTCGGCCTCACTGGAAGGATACTCCTTGCTCGCTCCGACGAAGACACGAACGACTTCCATGCAAGTGCGAGACCGCTCAATTAGTGAAACGCATAGTTCTTCGTGCTGTTTAAATGTCGCTCTTCGGTCTGAAGTCTGACGGGAAGTCGACGCTCGCCGGTCATACCGGAATGGCTCAGTTTGGCCGGGCTCTGCCCGTTGACGACCGGGGACAGTTAGCTGCCACCACGCCGTCGGTGAATGCACCAGATCGACCCCTATCTGCCATTTAATTCCTCGCAGCCTTATGCCTGCGTCCAAGCAGAATATATCGGCTCAGGACGAACCTGGCGAAAGATCTGTCTGCCGCGTCTCGCGACGCGGCAGACGCTCATGCAAGCGTCGGTGCGGTGGCTAAGATTCAGTGCCCGGTGACTTGCCAGGTCAGAACGGGGTGCGTCGCTCCGGGCGGCATCGTCCATGCGCCGTTCGGCCCGAAGTCCCAGCCAATAAAACTGGCCGGGTCGCTCATCTGGGCCGTAGTGAGCCCGTTCGACGCTGGCAGGTTGCCGCCGCTCGACGATTGTCCGGTTGTCTGTACGTTCCAGTAAACGTCGCTCCCAATGATGCCACCGCAAGCGGGCGCGCAGATGCCGCCGGTCGTGGTCGAACCGCCGGTCGTGCCCGAACTCACGGGACCCGCAACGAAAGACTGAGTGATCGTTCCTTGGTTGATCGTTTCTCCGTGTCCCACGTACGTTGCACTTTCGTTGCCCAGCACAAGTCCTCCCGCGGAGACGAAAGCACGTTCAGATCCGGTGACTGATCCGATCGTGTATGACTCCGTGATCGTGCCTCCGCTAGTGAGGGCCAGCCCGGCGGCACTACCCGCCTGGAGGGTTGCGCTGCTGCCCGAGCGCGCGATCAGCCCGTCGTTCTCAGCGACAAGTCCGGCGATCTCCGTGTATGAATTGCTGACCGGTGTGCCAAAGGCCCCGGAGGTAAAGACGTTAGCGATCGTTCCGTAGTTATAAAAGGCCAGTATCCCGGCGCCGAGGGGTAAGGTTGCAGGGGGAGCCGTGAGGCTGACGTTCGAGGTGACGTTCACGTCGCGCACGACACCGGTTGCGCCAATATCACCAAAAATCGCGACATCGCTCGGCAGGACGTTGGAAATCGTATGCCACATACCGTCCAACTGGCCCGTGAACATGATCGGATACCCAGGGTAGGGAGGATTAGCGAGTGTTACGAATGCGAAATTGCTCCCATCGATGTCCTTGCCGAGTGCGTAATTGCCGGCCAGATTGTTCTGGATGTTCTGCAAGTCCGTGACCGAATTGACGAGTTGATATCCAGTTATCTGTGTCACGAGCCCGCTGTAGAGCGGCGCGGTCCAGGCCGAATTGGCGACAAGCATGCCGGGGCTGTAGCTGCCGTTCATATCGTAAAGCGTGCTGACGATGCCCGTACTCTTCGACCAGTCGATCGTGCCGTTGTTGATGACGCTGCCACCGTTGTCAATTCCCGACGCGTCGGCGCGCAACGTCAGGTTGCCCGCACCGGCGTTCGCGATGGTCGTACCCGTCGTCACAGAGACGTCGTGGTACGCGGCGAGCGTGAGCGAGGCTGGACCGGACCAGCGCAGGCTCGAAGCGACGCCGAGGTCGCCCGTTGCGCCGTTCGCGCCCGTGGTGGTCACGTCGACCGAGGTGCCCGCGTTCAGGCTGCGCTGCAACGCATGCGCTGCGACATCATCGATGGTGAAGGTGGGCGTCGAGAGATTCCATTGGCCTGCATCGACCACCGCGTGCCTGCCGAACGTCAGTTGTGCCGCTTGTGTATCGACGGTTCCGCCGCTGCCATCCTCGTTGCTTGCGGCGATCTTGCCGAGTTGCTCGACACCACCGCTGTCGGCGACGAGCCAGACGTGCCCGTCGCGGCTGGCCGTGCCGGTTGCGCGAATGCGCGTGCCGCCGCCTGCGAGCGCGTATACGTTGCCGTCGGCGGCCTGCAGGCTGACCTGCGCGGCCGTTATCCTGCCCTTGTTGACGACCGTGCCCTGACTGCCCGTCTGCACGAACACCTGCCGGCTGCTCGCGGAGTCCTGCAGCAGCACCTGCCCGCCTGCGGCCAGTTCCGCCGTACCGTTGGGCGCGGACACGGTGCCGGCGTTGATCACTGCGTCTCGCGCAATCAGGAACACATCGCCGCCGCTCGAACTGATCCTGCCGAGATTGATCACGCTTGCATCGGAGTCGCCCGAAAGTGTGAGCGTGCTGCTGCCGGTCATGAATGCACTGTTGCAGACATCGAGGGTGGACGCGACGAAACGTCCGCCCGTTGTGATTACGCCCGATGACCCCACGACGACGCCTTGCGGATTGATCACATACAGGCTACCCGTCGCACTGAGGCTGCCGAGAATGTCCGAAGGTGTGCCACCCGTCACCCGGTTCAGGGTCGCGCCGGCGCCGTTCTCGAACGTCACGTTGTTATGCCTGCCGATCGAGAAACTGTTCCAGTCAATCACGCCGCGCGTCGAACCTGGTTGCGTGATCACGAGACCCTTCCCCTGGCTGGCTATCGTGCCCGTGCCGGCGACGTATGTGCCGCCTTGCGGAAGGACACCCGCCGCGAGCGCCACGGGTGTCAGGGACAGTCCAGTCAGCGAAACGCCGATGGCGAGCCAGATGTGTCTGCGCGACTGCTGTCGACGCAGTGCGCGTCGCGCGCTCCGATGTAGTTCTGGACGTGACATACATCCCCCTTTCCGCGTCGAGCGCGGAATGGCTGCCGACGACCCGCAGAGTCGACCTGAAACGCGTGGGTCGTAGCGTCTCAAGATTAGTTGCTGGCGTCGCCAATGCATGCCGATACCTCTGCTTCTTGCGCCTTCTTGCCCCGGCCTTTGTGGCCGCTTGTAGTGGGGGGCCATCTGACTCGCTTGCGAAATCGACGCGAAACTGCGCGCAGGGAATGTGTTCTCTTAGTCGTGGCCAATCTGCCGGCCGATGTGATCATCGAGGTAAGCGACTCGCGGCAGGAAATGTTTAGCTAGGACAAGGGTAGCGGCTGCATCGTCTAATGGCTGAGAGCCCCGATGCAACGACAGGATTGTCGCGAACGTCATCGGACAGCGGCGGCGACGAGGAATAGACGCATTCGAGGCCGCCCGGCTGCGGCCCTCCCTAAAGCCATAACTGCATTTGCTCAAAGCGAGGACATGGTTGAGCCGTTGAGGACGCAACGCCGAAAGGCAGAATGCCTGAGCCGTATCGCCGGTTCCAAAGGCGCGTATGACTATGACCGGTGTATGTCGCACTGAGACCTTATCGCCGCTGCGCGGCTAGCCAACCCGTTTAGCCAGCGCTGCCGTTGCAATGCGCGATGTGAATCACGCAATGTCGAACCTGTAAAGTCTTGCAGGCGTGTCTGCCAGGACAACCCTGCGCTCTTCTTCCACCGGGAGCAGCGCGCGTAGAAGTTCGAGCGCGTGAGCAAAATCCTCGTCCGCTTCAAACTGCGTATGCGGCCAGTCGCTGCCCCACATAAGGCGATGCACGCCAAAGGCCGCTTTCAGAAAATGAAATGCCTCCTGCGCATCATGGTCATCCTGGCGAAGCTGCCGTCGATTCCGGTACGCGGCCGATATCTTCACCCACACACGCCGCGTTTCAGCCAGTTGAAGAAGACGGCGAAAGCCTACGTCTTTTACACCGATATCCGGATCGGGCCTGCCGAAGTGATCGACGACGACATTCATGCCAGCGTCCAGAAGCGGCTCGACGATGCCCTGCAGCCGCGCAGCTTCCGCATGCACTTCGACATGCCATTTCAGATCGCGGACATGGGCGAGCGTATGCGCGCTCACCCATCTGTCGAGCGGCTGATCGGCATGTCCGATCAGGTTCAGCCGAATCCCTGCAATGCCCGCATTCGCCATCTCCGTCAGTGTGTCGATCCGACAATCACGCTCGATCACCGCGACACCGCGTAGCCGCTGCGGCGCGCGGCGCAACGCATCGAGCATATAGCTGCAATCGGTGCCGAGAAAGCTGGGCTGCACAAGCACGCCGTGTGATACGCCGTGCGTGTTCAGTTGGGCAAGGTATGCGTCGAGCGTGGCGTCGTAGTCGGGCACGTAGCGACGCTTTTGGGCGAGCGGCAGGCCGCGCTCGAATACATGAGCATGAGTATCGACAGATGCAATGTGGGCTGGACGATACACAGCCTGCCGTTGGCTCGCCTCTATCCTCGATTTCTCCATCATGGACGTTCCTTCATCACCAGTCTTGCGCGGCTACGGCGAGCGCCTTGCCCGTCAATGCCTTTGCGCGTGAGAAAGCGCGCCTGTGTGTTCGGGCTCGAACGTGGCTTCGCCCAGCGTGCGGCCGCGTGTCTCGGGCAGCATCAGCACGGACAGGACGACAATTGCGTATGCGAGTCCCGCATCGATGCCGATCGCCGTTCCAAGCGACATGGTCGCGGACATGTGCCCGACGAGCACCGGAAATCCCGCCGACACGACGCGGCCGAAGTTGTAGCAAAACCCGACGCCAGTGCCACGCATCCCGCGCGGATACAGCTCGTTGAACAGCGCGCCCATGCTTGCCGGAATGCCCGCTGCAAAAAAGCCTAGCGGAAAGCCGAAGAACAGCATCGCGGTATTGCCGAGCGGTAGGAACAGATACGCGATCACCGTTATCACGCAGCAGATCGCAAACGTGAGTATGGTCTTGCGGCGTCCGATGCGATCCAGCAGCTGTGCACTCACGAGGCACCCGCAAAAGAACGCGACGATCACGACGGCGAGGTAGCCGCCCGTACTCAAGACCGACAGATGGCGCTCGCTTTTCAGAAACGTCGGCAGCCAGGTCATCAGCGCGTAGTAGCCGCCATGCGCACCAACGCCGAGCAGTGCGCCGATCAGCGTCATGCGCAGCACTTGCGGAGAAAAGATGCCGACGACAAGGCCAGGCGTCGGCTGCTGACGCGCCCGCGCATCGCGCGCTGCGCGGGCCGGCGCGGCAGGCTCCTGCACGCCGCGTCGGACGTACAGAATCAGAAGCGCCGGAACGATGCCAACCCCAAACATCATGCGCCACGCAGTATCCGCAGGCAGCAGCGAGAACATCAGCGCATACAGCAGCACCGCTGCGCCCCAGCCGACCGCCCATGCGCTCTGCACGCTGCCCATCGCCTTGCCGCGATGCTCATTGCGGATGGTCTCGGCCATCAGCACGGCGCCCGCCGCCCATTCTCCGCCAAAGCCGAACCCCTGCAGTGTCTTCAGCACGAGGAACTGTGGATAGTTCTGCGCGAACGCGCACAGGAACGTGAACACGGAAAAACACGCGACCGTCCATTGCAGCGTCTTTACGCGCCCCAGCCGGTCCGACATCATGCCCGCGATCCAGCCACCCAGCGCCGACGCCACCAGCGTGACGCCACTGACGAGCCCCGCTTGCGTGCGGCTGATCGACCACTCGGCGATGATCGCCGGAATCACGAGGCTGAACATCTGCACGTCGAGCGAATCAAGCGCCCATCCGCCGAAGCACGCCCAGAAAGTCCGGCGTTCATTGCCGGAAATCTGGCTGAACCACTTGAACATTGCTGTCTCCTACGTCGTCGTTCCTGCGTGGGAACAACCTGTTTGTGCGGGCACGCGATCGCTAGCGGATCTCGGCCTGATAGATGAATTCGCTGGCAGGTCCGCGTGAGCGGCGCCATTCGAGCGGCTGTCTGTCGTAGCCGTATGCAAGACGCTCGATGACGACGGCGGGCGTACCCGGCTCGATGCGTAACAGCCGCGCATGCAACGGGCCAATCGCTTCGACGGTCAGTGTTTCCGTAGCGGACGCCACGACCTGATTGCATTGCGCCTCGTACACGGGGTACAGCAGGTCACCGATTTCATTCAGGTCCATCTGCGCAAACGCCGCAAAACGGACATAGGGCAGCCAGATTTCTTCAGCGAGCATCGGCACGCCGTCGATCAGCCGCAGGCGAGTCATCTGGATCACGCGCGCGCTACTCGAAATCTGCAAGATCGCGGCGACAGCCGACGGCGCATCGACGACCTCGCGTCGCAAGATGCGGCTCTCTGGAATGCGTCGTTCGCCCTGCCGTGTCTGGAAGCGGAAGAAACGAAACAGGGAGCTGTCGAAGCTCGCGCGGCGCACGAACGTCCCTCTGCCCTGAAAGCGTTCCAGCAGGCCTTCCGCGACGAGTAGATCGACGGCCTTGCGGACCGTCCCGACCGCCACGTCGTAGCTTTTGGCGAGCGCCTGCTCGGTAGGGATCGCTTCACCCGGCCGCCAATGGCGAGCCGCGATCAGAGCGACCATTTCGTCGCGCAAACGCTGGTAACGGGGCAACCGGTCATCGGCAGGCATCGTCGTCTCCGTTTAATTCATCTATATGATTTCATGATCAAGGCCGACGGTAGATCAGTGATAACCCTGTGTATGCCCTGAAATTTACCTCCAGCGGGTTTGTACCCATTGTCGAGAAAACAGATTCACATAAACATATATATGAATTTTGACGGAGATTGATTGTGAGCCAAACCATAATTGCCGAGCAGGCGGTCGTGAAAAAGGTCGCCTGGCGGCTCATGCCGCTGTTGATCGTGATGTTCCTGATCGCCTTTATCGACCGGCAGAACGTAGGCTTTGCCAAGCTGCAGATGGTGCATGCGCTGGGAATGTCGGAAGCGTCATATGGTCTGGGCGCGTCGCTCTTCTTTATCGGCTACCTGCTGTTCGAGGTGCCGAGCACGCTTGCGCTGCATCGTTTCGGCGCTCGCCTTTGGCTCGCACGCATCATGGCGACCTGGGGCGCCATTACCGTGGCGATGGCATTCACACATTCAACGGGACTCTTCTATGTGTTCCGGTTCGCACTGGGCGTCGCCGAAGCTGGCTTCTATCCGGGCGTGATCTTCTATTTGACGCTCTGGTTTCCGCAGAGTCATCGCACACGCATGCTCGGCTTCTTCACGCTCGGCAGCGCGCTCGCCAACATGCTCGGCTCGCTCGCGGGCGGCTTGCTGTTGTCGCTGGATGGCAATCTGGGTCTCGCCGGCTGGCAATGGGTGTTCGTGGCAACCGGGATACCTGCTGTCCTCGTCGCACTCGTTGCGTTGCGCTTTCTGCCTGAGTCCGTCGAACGCGCCCCGTTCCTGTCGAACGAAGAAAAAGCCCTGATGATCGCGGCGCTGCGGCGCGAGGCGCCGGCGCAAGCGGCCGCCGGGCATCCGTGGCGGGCGCTCGTCGACAAACGCGTGCTGATGTTCGCATGCGGCTACATGCTGATGTCCACCTCGCTCTACGGCGTGACGTACTGGTTGCCCACGCTGCTGAAAAGCGGCGGCGTCTCGCATTCGTCGCTCAATGGCCTGCTCAACATGATTCCGTGGATGCTCTCCGCGCTGCTTCTGCTGTGGCTGCCCGCGAAGCTGAAACGCGAGGGTGTGGTGCTCAGGGCGATGGCGTTGGTTGCGGGCGTCGGCGTGATCGGCTTCGCGCTAAGTCTCGTGCTCCCGGGTCTGCCGTTGCAATTTGCCGCGCTCGTGCTGGGCGGCGCATGCATTCCCCTGCTCTATCCATGCTTCTGGTCGCTGCCCCCGCGATACTTCACGGGCGCCCGCGCCGCAGCCAGCATCGCGGCGATCAATTCGATTGGCAATCTCGGAGGCTTCTTCGCGCAGAACTTGATGCCTTACATAGGAAAGGTCGCGGGCAACGCAAGCGCTCCGATGCTGGTGCCCGTCGTCTGCCTGACGTTGCTCGGCCTGGGCATGTCGATCGCGTCGGCGCGAACCAAAGCGGGCGAGCGCGTGCGGATAGCGGCGCGGCAGTAAACCATCTTGCGACGCAGGTGCTGGATGGTGCATGGGCGTACGTCGTTCACAGCGTCGACGGTTGGGTCAGCAACACGAGAAAAAAATCCCACAAAGTCCGACATGTTGTCGAGATGACTCCGACCGCGACGGAATGGTGCCGGGCGCGAAGCCGACGCTTGAATGGCGATCTGCGCGTCGGAGGAACGACCGTAGCACTCGCCGACGGGACGGCGGCGGCCAAGAGCCAGCGTTCGCTAGCGGCAGGACTCTGCCAACTTGGCGAATCTGCGATATTGCGACCCCGACAATCGGAAGCAAGATGAGAATCCGTCCAGACAACCGAGACCATTGTGCTTGCACTAACAACTTCTCTCCGGGCCTCGACTCGACGTCAGCGAACTGTGACCGGGTCATCCCTGAAGCCTTCGCGTTTCGCCAACGCAACCATCTGAAGCCCGCTGCAACAAGCACAACGAAGAAGAGAGCGAATATTCGCGTATCACCATGCGCATTTGCGCTCATACATGTGCCTCATCCGTGGAACGAGCGATTCTAGGGTTTAGTGGGCTTGAGCCAGCCTGGGCATTCAAGGATCGAACCGTTTGTCGGCGATTGCTGGCCGTGTGTCGACTGCCCGGTTGTGGCCGCACAGAGCCCGACGGCGACCGGTTCAGGACGACCTGTTGCGGACCTTGGGACCTGCCGAAAGCAGCCGTCCATGCCACGGTCACGCTACGTCACGACGGGGCGAGGTCAACGAAACAATCGAAACTGAATCTTGCGAATCTCAGCGCTGCAATCGTCAACGACGTCGGTGCTACATCTGATTTTGACGTCGGCATGCATGCAGTATCTCGTTGACCGCGAACGCTCCTCTCACGGTTTGCACGTTTTGCAGAACACACAAGTGATACGCTCTTTCGCGCGGCAGAAGCATTGCGCCATTTCGGTAAAGCGCGTCGCACGAGTTGCTAATCTCGCGAGCCGCAAAGCTGCTCTGACTATTTGCCAACGAATGCAGAATGCATTGATCGTAGTCTGAATTATCAGCACCGTATGCCAAGGCCGAGAGCGGGGTAGCGAGCGTGATCGAGAGAACGAGATAAGCGAGTTTGAGCATGCTTGTAGCTGAGGTCCGGAGGTATCACAGGGTGCAGTCACCGATTGTTGACGATTCAGGCCCCAATGTCGAACGTCTCAGACTGGCCGGCCGCTGCCCCACGCGGTCGGCTCTTGTTCGACCCGGAAGGGATCTTCCCACTTCTCCAAAGCAGATTCACTTCACGCTAAGATGTCAAGCACGTGTTCCTGGAGAACCGAATGAACAAGGCACTTATGCTTCTATTGGTCTTGAGCGTCCTGCTGATGATGCTTGGGCTTTATCAATTCCACTGGCAAGGCGTGAATTTGTGCAACGGCAAAGGCGGCAGATTCGTTTGCATCCGTTAGCCAATAATGTGGGATCTATCCCGTCTAACTGATATCGTGCTTTGAGCTTTCGCGTGTGCTTTCAATCAGCGTTCGCGTCCCAGAAGTAGACTTTTGTAATGAGATCGTGCGATAAGTACGGTCGTTTGTCCAAACACGAATCCGCCAACGCCTGCCCCGATCATTCCCCCCACGACCTTTTGAGCGGCAAATGCACCGAGTGCCAAACCCAATCCGGTGCATATGATGCATGCGAGCAGGCCAGCCCATGTCTGCCAATGGCGCCATGTGCAGCGATAGGCCCGCCTCCAATTTTTGCGTCGATCGCTCGCCGGTAAATTCGCGAGTTCTGGAATGCTTCTGAGCGTCCAAAAAATGGTCATCGCCAATTCCTTCCCGGTTGATTTACGGCATGAAATTGTCGACGATCTGGAGCCTGTTGTCGACCGACCGCTCCTGTCCGCACCGCGCCCCACGACCGACCACGATGATCGTCTTGGACGCGACTCATGCAAAACGCATCTAGCGACCCGAAGCGGACTATCCGCACCTGCGCTAGTTGCGCTATTTACCACGCCCGAGTCGGTCCACAGCGGATTGCTTGCGCCCGGTTGCTGGTTCCAGCTTGCCGGCGCGGCCCAAACCGAAAACAGGCATATTGACGTATACGCTCTCATAGGCCCCGGCAGCGACGGCAAAGGTTTCGTGCCAGATGCCAACTGAGCCATCGATGCCAATCGATTGATTGAACGCCTTCCATGCCGGGAGATGAGCTGCGTGCTTACTGGTGGCGTAGGCCATCAGTTGGTCGACCGAACGCCAGTACTGGACCATGATGATCGTTTTTGAAAACCACGTCTCCGCATGCAAGAAGCCCGGTTGGGGCTGGCTCCGCAGTTCGCTGATCAGGCGCGGCATGGCAGCAGCGACTGGCCACCACTTATGTACTTTCCAAGGCTGATTGATTCGCATACCGATCAGAAACACCACAAAGTCTCCGTCGATTGCGGCAGTCAGGCGTTCACGGTGAATCATGCTCCGGCTCCCTGGAGAAAGTTAAAACGTGCGCTTTTGTCCGTACCGATCCGTGACAAGGTCAGTGTACGGAAGATTGCGCGTTGAGGTCTGCTTTTGGCCGACTGGCGTCTCTTTAGCAGGTCACGCATGGTTTGGCTGAATGCGAACAAAGATACAGCAACGCCAAGCGCGACAAGGCCGACGAGAATGAAAAGCGTGCGAACACGATGAGCATCACGCCAAGCCGCCCGGCTTGCATGTCTGTCGCTCAGGGATTGCCAGCCGGTAAGACGGCAGCCGGAAACAACCAGGTATTCATCGGGATAGATCTTCTGCTCGCTGAGATCGATCCCATCCCGATCGTAGTCGTGGCCAGCGATCCTGCCTCCCTCTTCCTGTGCAGTGACCACGCCCGGCAAACGGTTGCCTGTGCCGTCATGAAGTGCATCTGCCTCGCCGCGACGACCATAGCGGCCAAAACCAGCGTCCTCGCCCCCAAAATGCGCTCCCTCTCCACCGCGGCTGCCAATGGCCATTGCATTGCCGGAAGTCGATCAGCCATTATTCTCATCGCGTTCGTCTTGGCATCGAATCTCGTGACTGTCGATGATTCGTGTGGCGGTGTCGAACGTCTCATATTGGCCGGGTCCTGCCGCTAGCGAACGCTGGCTCCTGGCCGCCGCCGTCCCGTCGGCGAATGCACCAAGCCGACCCGCTTCCGCCGTTGACCATTTCATGGATCAAACGGCCGCAATAACGCGCACATCGGGCATTGGGAAAGGCACCGCGGGAGAAAGCTACGACACCGCCCTTGCGCCGATGCTTTCCATTACCGCGATGGCATGATCGATGTGCACCTTGGTATGTGCAGCATTCATCATGAAACGCAGTCGTGCTTGTCCGAGTGGCACGGCCGGAAACTGGACTGAGTCGACGTGGACACCTTCTTCACGCAGCACCTTGACGTAACGCGCGCACAGTTCCGTCTCGCCGATCAGCACGGGGACGATTGCCGTCTCGGTCGACAACAGCTGGTATCCGAGCGGGCGGATACGATCAATGAAATAACGCTGGTTGTCCCACAGTTTTTGCCGCCGTTGCGGCTCTTCGGCCAACAGGTCGAGCGCAGCAAGTAGGGCGCTAGCCTGGTCCGGCGGCGGCGGGCAGGTAAAACCATAGGCGGAACTAGTAAGCCGGATCACGTCAGCCATATCGCGATCGACTGCCACGAACCCGCCAATGGCGCCAAATGCCTTGCTCAACGTGCCCATCTGGATGATATGGGGGCTGTAGCAACCGAAATGTTCCGAGGTGCCCCCGCCATGCTCGCCTAGTACGCCGGTAGCATGCGCATCATCGATATACAGGATGGCGCCATAGCGCTCGGCCAGCGCCACCAGGTCCGGCAGGGGGGTAATCGTCCCTTCCATGCTGAACACGCCGTCGCTGACGATGATTGGTGTGGTGCGGTCCCCCTTCTGCAGGAGCGACTCCAGATGATTCAGGTCGCGGTGTCGGTAGCTGTGCCGCAGTGCGCCGGACATCTGGATGCCTTCCCGAATGCTGACGTGATTGAACTCATCCGAGTAGTAAGCATATTTCCGGCGAGTCTTGGGGCGGTAGCCGTGTAAGCGCGCCAGCGTAGCGGCTTTGACCAGCGTCGAGAGCACGCCGAGATTGGTCATGTAGCCAGTCACGAACAGTACTGCGTCACTTTTGTGCTTGAGTGCACCCAGGCGTGCCTCGAGTTCGCGGTAGACCTCCAGATCGCCGCCCAGAAGGCGCGACTCGCAGTTACCGACGCCATAGCGATCAAGTCCCTGCTTGGCGGCAGTCACCAATCGGGGATGATTCGCCAGTGCCAGATAATTGTTCGAACTGAACGAAACGAATTGACGCCCATTTGAAATAAAGGTGGGATCCGGCAGTGTTGCGTGAACGTCAGATACGTGGTGAATAGTGTGGCTCTCCAGCCATTGGGCGATTTCGCTTAAGTCATGCATGGTATTTTTCGTTTCGGCGCCGCCACAGATCGTGCGTGTGCGCATAGACGCGCGGCGCCTCGTCGTTGTCGCTGAGGCGGGTGGTCTCTGCTTACGCGCGGCGGCAACGTTAGTCGTGCCCCTTGTATTGTTGTCGTCGACGGGACAGGCGTCGCGATATGCCGGGAGGCGCGCGTATTGTAAACAAAATTTCCTACAGAATATTACGGGCATAAACCCGCAGGCACGGTGCCTAGGGGAGATGGGCGGTTTTGCAGATGAGCAAGTGAAAAGATGGAGGCAATGCAGCAAGCCCTGCCTTAGCCGGGCAGTTTCGCCCATCGTCGCGCGAATTCATCGCATCATCCAGGCGCCTGGCCACTTCCAACTCGCGCATGAAGGTCGCAGATTACAGCGTCAAGGTTTAAAAAGGCTCGCGCATGGGCGAAATAAAAATGGCTAACGGCGGCCCGCGACTTGTTTCGCCGTCAGCTGGCTCATCGATCTCGGCTCAGGCTCCGTCGTCCCCCGCGCGGGCGGGATGGACCGGCACTGGCGCAATATCAAGCTCATCGCTTCGCACAATCCACGCCTTTACAAGGAGAAGCCGCTCGGGCAAAGCGCATTGACAGGTCAGCTTCGTCCGACGGGCGGCTTCTTCTTCGTTTGAACTCGTACGGCGGTTCCGCAAACGCTCAGAAGAACAGTAGCGCGCGCAGTTCGATGCTTCGGCGTGGCTGCGCATCAAGCGGCGAGGACGGATCATCGAACGCCGTGTGTGCAGTCAGCCGCGCGACATCGTCGCCCGCCGAATCGTAGATTTTCAGCAGCAGCACTTCGTCCGGCGACATCAGCGGAAAGTAGTACCAGCGGTGCCGCGGGTTGAACGCCGTCGGGTCGGAAAAATCGTTCAATGCACTTGCGTGATGGTGTAATTCGAAGCCGTTACGATCGAGCGACAAACCACCCGGCGGCGGCGCTATGCGCGCGTTGCTGACATTCACGCGCTGCGTCCGGTAGACGCCGCTACGCAACGGCGCACCATCGGGCGGCTCGTACGCATAGGTGGCGGGCTTTTCGCCGTTCGCAACCAGATAGTTCAACGCGGCCTCGACGACGGCCGGCTGCTCGATAACGATATCGTTCATTGCCTGCGCTCCATAACAGAGATTCGACACGCGCCCATTCACTCAGGCGCGATTTCTCCGAGTGCATGAAACATGTCTAGCGTGTATCCCAGATTGAAGTACCCTGCGCGCGCGTAATTCGCAATGCGTTCGAGCCGTTGCGGGTCGTTGCCGACGGCAGCATGCGGGCTTTCTCCTGGGGCTGCTGCGTGACTGGAGCCGATATCCGTGCGCTGCTGGACCACCGCAAATCGGCGGAAGATGGCGTGATCCATCAACATGGTGCGCCCTCCTGTTCGTTACGTTCATTGAATCTAGTCACCCAAAGGCGCTTCCACAAACAAGCATTTATGCAATGCTTTTTAGCGTGGCGCGCACTTAGGCAGCAGCACTCAAGGACGGAACCGCTCGGTATGGATCGAGCGTGAGCGGTCGGGCGCCTAAGCCCACAACAGGCGACGAACTCGCGGCACGACTTCTTCCGCGAAGCTGCGCATATCCGCCTCGAACGGTTGGAACTGAAGCATGAATTTCTACCGATATGGTATTGCATGAAAATCATTAAGCGCTCGACGCCAAAGCCCGCTGCGGGACAACATGCGCATCCTATATGTTTATCTGAATTTACTATTTAGCGCCCGCATAACGCAGTGTTAGCCTCGACGGGTTCGTCCGCTGACGCGCGTTCATCGCTGCGTCTGTTGCGGCATGCATTTCTCCATCGAAACGGATTTCCGCAAGGAGCTAACATGAGCGTCGAATTCATCGGCATGATCCAACAGCGCAAGGTATCGGAAACGCATCTTCCACAAGGTCCCGCTATCGACACCGACTATGTGCGCGCCTTCGCGCAGGCGCACGAGAACGCCGGCTTCGATCGCATCCTGGTTCCGCACAGTTCGACGAGCCCCGACGCGACGATCACGATCGCTTACGCGGCGAGCGTGACATCGAAGGTGCATTTCATGCTCGCACATCGTCCGGGCTTTGTTGCCCCGACACTCGCGGCCCGGCAAATCGCCACGCTCGATCACTTCTCAGGCGGACGGCTCGCCGTGCATTTCATCTCCGGCGGCAGCGACGAGGATCAACGGCGCGACGGCGACTTCCTGAGTCACGACGACCGTTACGCACGCACCGACGAATATCTGCAGATTCTGCGTCGCATGTGGACGGAAGATCAGCCGTTCGATCACGAAGGCCGCTTTTACCGCGTGGAAAAGGCCTTCTCCGAGGTCAAGCCGAAGCAGTCGCCGCATGTGCCGATCTATTTCGGCGGCGCATCCGAGCCAGCACTGGCCGTCGCTGGCAAGCACGCCGATGTCTACGCGCTGTGGGGCGAATCGAAACAGCAGGTCCACGAACAGGTGACGCGCGTGCGGGCCGAAGCAGCGAAGCATGGCCGCAGCGTGCGCTTCTCCGTGTCGTTCCGCCCGATTCTCGCCGCGACGGAAAAGGCCGCATGGGAGCGCGCAGAACACATCCTCGAAGAGACCCGTCGCCTGCGTGTCGAACAGGGCTTCTCGCGCGGCGGTCCGCAACAGAGCGAAGGGGCGCGCCGCCTGCTCGCCGCATCAGGTGAAGGCGTGCGCGCGGACGAGCGTCTCTGGACCGCCGTGGCGAAAGAAATCGGCGGACGCTCGAATTCGACGGCACTTGTCGGCACGCCTGCTCAGGTTGCACAGACGCTTGCCGAATATCATGAACTCGGCGTCACGACCTTCCTGATTCGCGGCTTCGATCCCTTGGAAGACGCCATCGACTATGGCCGCGAACTGATTCCCGCGACCCGCGAACTTACGTCCCGCGCACGCCGCGCCGCCTGACAGGAGCGATCATGAGCACCGTACTCGCCGATCGACCGTCGCTCGCGCGGCGCGACACGCCCGTGCGCAAGTTCTGGTTCGACGATGAACAGGAACCTCAGCGCTCGCTTGCCGAAGAACGTCTGCATCGCCAGCAACGTCTCGCGGGCGCGTTTCGACTGTTCGCACGATATGGCTTCGCGCAAGGGCTCGCGGGCCATATCACCGCGCGCGATCCCGAATGGACCGATCACTTCTGGGTCAATCCGCTGGGCCGGCACTTCGGCCGCATGCGCGTGTCGGATCTGCTGCTGGTGAATCGCCACGGCGAGATCGTCGTCGGCGATGGGCCTGTGAATCAGGCTGCATTTGCGATTCATGCCGCGATTCACGAGGCGCGCCCCGATGTCGTCGCGGCCGCTCATACGCATTCGCTGTATGGCAAGGCATGGTCGACGCTCGGCCGCAAGCTCGATCCGTTGACACAGGACTCTTGCGCGTTCTACCAGGACCACGCGCTGTTTGATGATTTTCGCGGCGTCGTGCTCGATACGACGGAAGGCGCGCGCATCGCGGATGCGCTCGGCTCTCGCAAGGCCGTGATCCTGAAGAATCACGGCATCCTGACAGCGGGTCCGACAGTCGAAGCGGCTGCATGGTGGTACATCGCGCTCGACAACGCGTGTCATGCGCAACTGCTCGCGGAAGCGGCAGGCACGCCGCAGCCGATCCCTCACGATATGGCAGATCTCACGCATCAGCAGGTCGGCCGCGCAAACGGTGCGCGTCATGCATTCGACAGCCTGTATGAAGGGCTGATCGAAAGCGAACGGGAGTTGCTCGACTGATGGCCATTCACAAACTGCGGCACTTCGTCGAAGAGATTGCAGAACTCGTCGATGCCGGCGTCGATGAAGCCGGGCTGCTCCATCGGGGCGCGCTTGCGCTGCGCGAACTGATCCGCGTTGACGACTGGCTGCCCGATGCCTACGCGCAGCCGTCCCTCGAACGCTACCAGCAATTTCTGCTCTACGCCGATGCGCGGCAACGCTTCAGCGTAGTCAGCTTCGTGTGGGGCCCGGGCCAGCAGACGCCGATTCACGATCACACCGTGTGGGGACTCATCGGTGTGCTGCGCGGCGCGGAACTTGCGGCACCCTATGCGCGCAACAACGACGGCGCGCTACGCGCGGCGGGTGCCGAAGTGCGTCTCGAAGCGGGCGATGTCGAAGCGGTGTCGCCCGCCATCGGCGACATTCATCGCGTGCGCAATGCGTACGACGACCGCACGTCCATCAGCATCCACGTTTATGGTGCCAACATCGGCGCGGTGCGCCGCTCCACCTATCCGCCAGGCGAGCGGCCCAAGCCCTTTATTTCAGGCTACTCGAACGACACACTCCCCAACCTGTGGGATCTCAGCAAGGAATCGCATCTTTCATGACGTCATATCCCGTCCGCACATCTGAAGACGTGCGTGAAGCGCTGCTCGCACGCCGCGAAATCGCGCTGCTCGATGTCCGCGAAGAAGACCCGCACGCGCAGGCTCATCCGCTCTTCGCCGCGAACCTTCCGTTGTCGAAGATCGAACTCGATGCGTACACACGCTTGCCGCGCCGCGACGTACCGATCGTGCTGTTCGATGCAGGCGAAGGACTTGCGACGCGCGCCGCGGACAAGCTCACGTCCCTCGGATACACACAGATCGCGCTGCTGGCGCGCGGACTCGACGGATGGATTCGCGCCGGCGGCGAAGTGTTTCGCGACGTCAACGTGCCGAGCAAGGCTTTCGGCGAATTCGTCGAAGCCCAGCGGCATACGCCTTCGCTTTCCGCCGAGGCGGTCGGAGCCTTGCTTGAAAACGGTGACGACGTCGTCGTGCTCGACGCGCGCCGCTTCGACGAATATCAGACGATGAACATTCCCGGCAGCATCAGCGTGCCCGGCGCGGAACTCGTGCTGCGCGCGCGAGCGCTCGCGCCGGACCCTAAGACGCGTGTGATCGTCAATTGCGCGGGACGCACACGCAGCATCATCGGCACGCAATCGCTGGTCAATGCAGGGCTGCCGAATCCCGTCGCGGCGCTGCGCAACGGCACTATCGGCTGGACGCTCGCGGGGCAGACGCTGGAGCACGGCAGCAGCCGTCGGTTCGATGCCGAGGCCGGTCTCGATCAGACGAACCTCGATGCATCGCGCACCGCAGCGCGCGCGCTCGCCGACCGCGCGGGCGTCCAACGCACGACGCTCGATGAAGCCGCTCGCTGGGCGTCCGATCCGTCGCGCACCACGTATCGCTTCGATGTGCGTACGCCAGCCGAATACGAACGCGCGCATGCACCGGGGTTTCAGGGCGCGCCGGGCGGCCAGCTCGTGCAGGAGACGGACATGTTCGCGCCCGTGCGCGGCGCGCGCGTGGTGCTGTTCGACGATGACGGAGTACGCGCCAACATGACGGCCTCGTGGCTCGCGCAGATGAACATCGACGTCTATGTGATCGATGATGCTGCCGACCAGGATCTGACGGACAGCGGCGCCTGGCGCGGCGCAAAACCCGAGCCCCGCATACACCTACCCTGTCCGCCGAAGAACTCGCCGCGCTGCTCGCCGATCCATCGAGCCGCACCGTGGTGATCGACGTTACGTCGAGCGCGAACCACGTGAAGGCGCATATTCCGGGTGCGCACTGGATCGTGCGTTCGCGCCTGTCGAACGATGTCGAGGATCTTCACGCGCTGCCCGACGCGAAACGTTATGTCGTCACCTGCGCGACCAACGCGCTCGCACCGTTCGCCGCACCCGAAGTCGCCGCGCTGACAGGTAAGCCCGTGCATGTGCTGGAGGGCGGCACATCGGCGTGGATACGTGCGGGCTTTCTGACCGAATCGGGAGAGTCTCGGCTCGCTTCGCCGCGTATCGATCGCTATCGTCGTCCGTATGAAGGCACCGACAATGCGCGCGAAGCGATGAACGCCTATCTGGAATGGGAATACGGCCTCGTCGCGCAACTCGATCGCGACGGCACGCATGGCTTTTTCGTGGTCTGATCGGGGATCAGGCGGCGCGCGACAGAGGTGCCGCCTTGAAGCTTTGTTCGACGCTTTCCGCGAGCACGCCGAGCGCTGACTGCAGCTTGCCCAACGCGCGCGAACGTACTATCCACACTGCAATTTCTGGTTTGAAGTCGGCGATCTGAATCACGTCGAGCTGCGCTGCGTGCGAGCTATTGCGCAGCAGCGGCAGCGGAACCAGCCCCAGGCCAACGCCATCTGCGACGAGCCCGAGCTGCAATTCGGTGCCGAGCGTTTCGAGGTTGAGCTTTAACGTGTAGCCTTGTGACGCGAGCGCCTGCTGCAAACCCGCGCGAAAACCGCAGCCATCGGGATTCAGCACCCAGCCATAGGATTGGCATTCCGCCAGCGTATGCGCGCGCTTCTTCAGGCTGCCCTTTTGCGCGACAACCGCCAGCTTCAGTTCGCCAAGCGTTTCGCCCGTTAGCGTATCGGGCAACGTACGGTTGGCCGGCAGCAGCACGATCGCGGCATCCAGCTCTCCTTCATCGACTCTCTGTAGCAGCGGATTGCCCCATCCAGTCGACACGCGCGCCTGCAACTCGGGATGCGCACCGCGCAGCGCATGGAGAGCATTCAGCATGGCCACATCGGCGACCGTCTGCGCGACGCCGAGTCGCAACACGCCCGCGAGTGGTGCGTCGTCCGAGACCAGATGCCTGAGCGCGTCCACCTCGCGCACGATGGCACGGCATTGCTCGAAAACGACGCGGCCCATCGGCGTCGTCTTCAGCGGTTTCGTATTGCGATCGAGCAGCTCGACGCCGAGCGCCTCTTCGAAGTTCTGGATGCGGCGCGTGACGGCAGGTTGCGTCAGCGCGAGAGAATCGGCGGCCTGACTCAGCGACTGGCTGCGCACGACGGCAACGAAGGCCTCGATTTCATCGAGTTTCATGGATGGTCTTGTCTTCAAATGAAGTATTGATGGAGCGACATTAGCCTGCAACCGCCCGTACGCTCAAGCGGTATTTCCAGCTTTCCGCTTTCCTCTCACGCATATTAACAAAGAAGAACAATGCGTTTGCCTTATAAAACCTGCGACCGTATCGTGTGTTTTTATCCAACTACCTCATGCTGCGCTCCCTCATGCCCTTCCTTCTCAAGCGATTTCTGCAAAGATTTTCCGGCCTTCTGATTTGCGCGATCGTCGCGAGCGCATCGCCTGCCGCGCTGGCGGACACGACGCTTAAAGTCGGCGACCAGCAGTTGCAGACGCGCGGCATACTCGAAGCGTCAGGCCAGTTGAAGGACGTGCCGTACAAGATCGAATGGTTCAACTTCCCTGCTGCGCAACCGCTAGGAGAGGCGCTCAATGCGGGGGCAATCGATGTCGGCGGCCTCGGCGATGCGCCGCTGATCTTCGCGTACGCGGCGGGCGCCCGAGTGCGTGCGGTAGCCGCAACGCGCTCGACGCCGACCGATCTCGCGATCATCGTGCCCTACGCATCGCCGATCAGAACGGCCGCCGATCTCAAGGGCAAGCGCATCGCGACCACGCGCGGCTCGATCGGCCATTACCTCGCGATTGCAACGCTCGAACGCGCGGGCATCAAGCTCTCGGATGTGTCGCTGCGCTTCATGCAGCCCGCCGACGCAAAAGCTGCGCTCGCGTCCGGTAACGTCGACGCGTGGTCCACGTGGGATCCGTATGTCGCGCTTGCCGAGCAGCGCGATCACGACCGCAGCATCGCGAATGGCGTCAATCTGTCTTCTGGCCTTAGCTTCCAGGCTGCGACGGAAACGTCCATCAAGGACAAGCATGCCGAAATCGCCGATTTCCTCAAGCGCGTCGCGGCCGGCCAGCGCTGGGCGCTCTCGCATCCGAACGAAGTGGCCGCGATGCAATCGAAAGTGACGGGCTTGCCGCCCGAAGTGTTGATGACCGTCTATCAGCGCGCGCAACTGCATCCCGTCGTCATCGACGATGGCCTCATCGCCGAACAGCAAAAGACGGCCGATCTCTATCACCGTGCGGATGTGATCAAGACACCGCTCGATGTCACGAAGAGTTTCGATCGGCAATTTCCGCTTACCGCACAGTGAACCGACCGACCATGACCAGCCGTCAACCCGAAGGCGCGCTTGCTGATGCAGAGCGCGACGGCGAAGCGCTCGAAGCACTCGCCGATCTCGACAGTCCGCAAGCCGATGCGTGGCTCGCCGCGCTGACAGCCGAATTCGGCGCGGGCGCCGCCGCGCTCGACGCCGGCCCGATCTTCCCGCACGAGAACCTCGCCCGTCTGCGTCGCGCGGGTCTGCTTTCGCTGACCGTGCCGCGTGCGCTCGGCGGACGCGAGGCGACACTTGCACAAGCGCTCAAGGTGATTCGCGCGGTCGCACGCGGCGAACCTTCAACGGCGCTGATTCTCGTGATGCAGTGTCTCTATCATCTGCGTTTGCAGGCCAATCCGAACTGGCCGATAGCGCTGAAAGAACGCATTGCGCGCGATGCCGTCGAACGCGGCGCGCTGATCAACTCGTTGCGCGTCGAGCCCGAACTCGGCTCGCCGTCGCGTGGCGGCCTGCCCGCCACGGTTGGCCGCGGCGAAGGCGATCACTGGATACTGAACGGCCGCAAGCTGTATTCGACGGGCAGTCCCGGCCTGACCTGGTTCGCCGTGTGGGGACGCACGGACGAAGCGGCACCGCGAGTCGGCACGTGGCTCGTTCATCGCGACACGCCCGGTATCCGTTTTGGCGAGCCGTGGAATCATCTCGGCATGCGTGCGACGGGCAGCCATGAAGTGATCTTCGACAACGTGCGCGTACCGTTCGACCAGGCCGTCGATCTCCAACCGCCCGGCCCGACCAACGGCATGGACCTGGTGACAAGCCTGTGGATGAATGTGCTGCTGCCTTCGATCTACGACGGCATCGCACGCGCCGCGCGCGACTGGTTCGTGCAGTGGGCGGCGCACCGGGTGCCTTCGGGACTGAACGCCCCGCTATCGACGCTCGACAGTTTTCAGCAGACGGTGGGGCGCATCGATGCGCTACTGTTCAACAACCGCGTTCTGCTCGATGCAGGCGCAGCCGGCCAGATCGGCACGGTCGAAGCGCCGACCGTCAAGTATCTCGTCAGCCAGCACGCGATCGATGCCGTCGAACTCGCACTCGAAGCGAGCAGCAATCCTGGCCTCAGTCGCAACAACGCACTGGAGCGCCACTACCGCGACGTGCTCTGCGCGCGCATTCACACACCGCAGAACGACACCGTGCTCGGCAATCTGGGCCGCGCCGCATTCACCACCACTTCACCCACGAGGAGCGAACCCAGATGAGCGTCGAATTCATCGGCTATGTGAGCCATCAGGAAGCGAGCGAGATTCATTTGCCGAAAGGACCCGCCGTCAATCCGCCGTACATTGCCGCCGTGGCGCAAGCGCATGAATATGGCGGCTTCGACCGTGTGCTGATTGCGCATTCGAGCGCGTCGCCCGACGGCTTTCAGATCGCCTCGTTCGTCGCGCAACAGACGAAGCGCCTCGGCATCCTGCTCGCGCATCGTCCGGGCTTCGTCGCACCGACACTCGCGGCACGTCAGCTTGCTACGCTCGATCATTTCAGCGGGGGACGCACGGCCGTCCATATCATTTCGGGCGGCGACGACGTCGAGCAGCAGCGCGACGGCGATTTTCTGTCGCACGACGAGCGCTATCGGCGCACGGACGAATATCTCGACGTCGTCAGGCGTTCATGGACCAGTGAAACACCGTTCGATCACGAAGGCGCTTACTATCGTGTCGCGGGTCACAAGTCGCAGATCCGTCCGTTGCAGCAGCCGCATTTGCCCGTGTATTTCGGCGGCTCGTCGGACGCCGCAATCGAGGTCGCGGGCAAGCATGCCGATGTGTATGCGCTGTGGGGCGAATCGCTCGCCGCCGTCGAAGAAACGATAGCGAAGGTGCGCCAGTCTGCTGCGCGCCATGGACGGGAAAAGCTCATCCGCTTCAGCCTGTCGCTTCGCCCGATCATCGCCGCGACGGAAGAGGCCGCATGGGCGCGCGCCGAGTCGATTCTGGAGCGTGCGAAGGGTGTCGTCGCTGCCTCGCCGAATTTCACCCGCAGGCCAAAGGAGCCGAAGAATGTCGGCGCATTGCGATTGCTCGCTGAGGCGGACAAGGGAAGCGTGGTCGACACGCGTCTGTGGACGGGAATCACCGCACTCACGCGGGCAGCGGGAAATTCGACGTCGCTTGTCGGCACACCGCAACAGGTTTCCGACGCGCTGGTCGAATATCACAAACTTGGGGTAACGACCTTCCTCATTCGTGGATTTGATCCGCTCGAGGATGCATTGGCCTACGGGCGTGATCTACTGCCGCTCGTACGCAACGCGGTCGCAGAGAGGAACAGGACGCGAGAAGCCCTTCCCGCTTAGCTCATTTTCCGCACTCTGCGCAAACGCAGCGCGCCGAAGCCGGCGCGCTGCGTTCCTCCATCAAGCCAATACGTCGGCAAACACCCGCGTGGCAAACCGGTCCGAGTTCGTCCCCGAATTCAACACGCCTACGGATTTCAGATCGTCGGCGTACAGCGAGATCTCTTTCTTGAAGGCATCACCCACGGGATGATGGTGATCCGTGTGGCTCTTCAACATCTCCGTCAGTTGCGCGACGTTCGCGCCAGGCGCATTCGGCGCGAAGACCGCCGCGGCCTCGGCGGGATGATTCGCGGTCCATTCGGTGGCTTCCAGCAAGGCCTGCGTCAGCGCCTGAGCCGTCGCGCGGTCCTTGCGGACGAGGGAGCCACGAACGCCTAGCACACAACACACGCGGTTCGCGTACTCGCCGCACAGGTTGTTCGACACTTCCTGCAGATGATCGGCCTCGCGCAATGTCCAGATGGTCGGGTCGCCATCGGCGATCGCGTGCACTTCACCCTTCTTCAGCGCTTCACCCAGCAGCGGCGCCGGATACTGGCGCCAGTGCACGTCGTTGTCGGGATCGACGCCGATCTTCTTCAGCGAGACCGCGAAGAAGTTCCTTGCCGGGCTCGCCATGTCGCTCACGCCGACAGTGCGGCCCTTCAACCCTTGCAGATCGACGATGCCCGATGCGCGCGTCGCGAGCAGGCGCATGCAGCCGCCGTGGATGCCCGCCGTCAGCTTGACGTCGAATCCCTGCTCCAACGGCTTGATCCAGCGCAGCGCCATGCCGACGCCCGCGTCGGATTTGCCCGTAGCGATCGCTTCGAGTAGCTGGTCGGTCGAACCCGCGAAGTTGATCAGTTCGACCTGCAAGCCATGCTTGCGGAAAAACCCCTGCTGCACGGCGACGGGCACGGGCGCCGTGCAGATGGCGCCTGCATTCCATGAGAGTTTGAGCGGTTTCAATGCTTCGTCGGCGGATGCGCGCACGCCGGGCAGTCCGAACGTCGCGCCGCCGAGCGCCGCAGCGCCCATTGTCCATGCCGTGTTGCGCAGCCAGGTGCGGCGCGCGGCGTTCGATGGTGTGTTGTCGCCTGAATGCTTCATCGCGTGATTCGCCTAAGTGAAGTTGTTTTGGTTACGCGCCGTTCAGGTGTCGAGGCCGAGCAGCCCCAGCACTTCGCGGCGCAACCTGACGAGATCGGGGTCGTCGCGATGGCGCGGATACGGCGCGTCGTTGTGCACTTGCGAGACGATGCGCGCCGGGCGTTCGCTCAGCACGATCACCCGGTTCGCGACAAACAGCGCTTCTTCGACGTCGTGCGTGACGAGCAGTATCGAAAAGTTTTCGGCCTGCCAGAGACGTACCAACTCGGACTGCATCCGGATGCGCGTCAACGAGTCGAGCTTGCCGAACGGTTCGTCGAGCACGAGAAGTTGCGGATCGTTGACGAGAGCGCGCGCCAGCGCCGCGCGCTGCGCCATCCCTCCCGAGAGCTGATGCGGAAAGGCTTTCGCGAACGCCGACAGGCCCACGAGTTCGAGCGCGGCGTCGATACGCTTTGCCGCGTCGCGCTGCGCACGCTGAGCCTGCGGACCGAGCGCCACGTTGTCGCGCACCGTGCGCCACGGAAACAGCGTCGGGTCCTGGAACACGACCACACGCGACGGATCGGGTCCTGTGACGGTTTCACCGTCCGCATGAATGACGCCTTGCGCGGGTGCATCGAGACCCGCCACGAGCCGCAGCAAGGTGGACTTCCCGCAACCGCTCGGTCCGAGCAGCGCGACAAATTCGCCGGGTTCGATTGTCAGACTGATGTCGTCGAGCACGGGCAGCGCTTCACCGCGCAGCGCAAACCGATGTGTGACGTTGCGCACGTCGATGCGCGCGCCGTGCTTCGCGTGAGACGTGTGAGACAAAGAAGCGGCTACCATTTCAGCATTCCTTTTTGCCAGATGAGCAATCGGTCACGAACGCGGAACAGCAAGGTGATCAGGCCGGAACACATCAACGCCATCACCAGCAGCGCGGCGTACATGTTCGGATAGGCGGCCCAGCCCTGCGCCCATTGCAGATACCAGCCGAGCCCCGCTTTCACGCCCATCATTTCCGCGACGATCAACACCGCGAACGAGGCACCAAGTCCCATGAACAGCCCGACGAAAACAGACGGCAACGCAGCGGGAATCGCGACACGCAGGATCAGAAACGAAGGCTTCGCGCCGAGCGTGCGCGCCACGTCGTAGAACGCGGAATTGACGCTCGCGACGCCCGACCACGTGAGCACCGCAACGGGAAACGCCGTCGCCAGCGCGATCAGGAACACGCTCGCGCTGAAACTCGACGGAAAGAAGAAGAACGCAAGCGGCAACCAGGCAGCAGCCGGCAGCGGACCGATCAGCCGCAGCACAGGATGCAGCCAGTAGCCGACTGCCTTCGACCAGCCGATGCTCACGCCGATCACGAAGCCCGTCAGCGCGCCCAGCACGTAGCCATATGCGAGCAATTCGAACGAATGTGCGACGCTCGCGGCGAGGCGTGGGAGGTCGTCGGCATAAACGGCGATCAACGCTTGAGGCGGCGCAAAGAATGGCCGCGGCAGCAATTCCAGTTGCGCGGTGACGACTTCCCATGCGGTCAATCCGATGGATAGCGCGAGCAGCCACGGCGCACCGTTGAGCCATGCTTCGACGCGCGCGCTTCGGGTGTTGCTCGTACGCCAACCCGCGATGCCTACGGCAAGCGACAATGCCGCCAACAGCAGCTTGAGAATCGACAGCTCGCGTGTATAAGGCCAGTCGTCAAGCGCGGGCCACCATCGTGTGACGGCCGCGCCGCCGAGCCAGCCGAGCGCGGCCACCAACGCGACCAGGCGTTTGCCGTGCTCGCGTCCGTCGCGCTTGCCCTCTTCTGCGACACCAGCAAGCTCAAGCGTTTGTGTTTGCGTGGACATGTCATCGTGCTCCGTCGATCAATCCAGGTTCATGCGCTGGCAAGATGCGTCTCCGAGATCGCGCGCACGTCGATGCGGCGCGGCAGGATCGCATCCTGATGCGCACGATCCGCTACTTTTTGCAGTGCTGCGATATCGGCGTCGGTGACGAAATGCTGCTTGAGCGACGCGCGTTGCGTGATCTGCCTGGCGGCATCGAGCGGCGTGCGTGTCAGCGTCGCGTAGATTTGCGCGTAGGCGTCGGGATTCGCGAGCGCCCAGTCGCCCGCACGTTGATAGCGAACGAGCACGTCAGCGATAGCGGCATGCTTGCGCGGATCAGCCAGCGATGCGCCCGAAGCGGTGATAAAGCCCAATCCGCTATTGATGCCCGAGCCGTCGCGCAGGATGCGGCCGCCACGTTGCACAGCGATGCCGTAGTACGGATCAAAGGTCGCCCACACTTCGATCGCGCCGGATGCGAAGGCCGCAAATGCATCCACGGGCAGGATGAAGCGCACCGTCACGTCGTCTTTCGTGAGTCCGGCTTCCGCGAGTGCACCGTATAGCTGAAACTGCGAAATGCTGCCGCGTGCCGACGAAACGAACACCGTGCGGCCTTTCAGATCCGCGATGGTGCGGATGGTCGATTTCGGTGCCACCAGAATGCCGAGTTGAGCGCCCGAACCGATGCGCGTCGCCACGATCTTCAGCGTCGGGTCGCCGACGGCGGCCGCCAGCACTGGCAGATCGCCCGCTGGCGCGAGATCGACGGAGCCCGCGCGCTGCGCTTCGAACAACGGCGCGGCGCCCTGGAAGTTGGCCCATCGGAACGCGTAGGGCGCACCGTCGAGTACCTTCGCCGCTTCGACGAGCGCGCGCGTGCCGCCCGCCTGATCGCCGAGCACGATGGTTACATCGTCTGCCGCACGGGCGTTACGTGCGCCTGTCAACGCACTTGCCATTGCAAGCGGCGCGGCGGCAAGCGAACGCAGCACACGCCGGCGCGAGTGCACCGACGTTGATAAAGACGTTGGAACAGAGGCGGTCATAAGTCCTCGCTGTGCATATTACGCACAGCGTAACGACGACTGTCCGCCTTGAGAATTATTCAATTTCGATATGTTTATATCGACTCAATATTTATCGTTTGCATTTTCTCGGGGGTATGCGGGCACGGTGGAAATCAATCGACGTTCACCGTCTACCGACTGCGCGTCCCGGTCGGACTGTGGCCTTCGACCGGTCGGCAGATTGACGATCAGCGCGCCGATGGGCCTTGGTGAACTGCGTCTGAACACTCCAACGCCTTGGCGAACGCACTTCGGCCACGCCTCGCCGGTTCGGGCAGCTGGAGCTTCGTCCTTGCATCCGGCAGGCGCAGCTTCGCGCTCTCCAAGACACTCCGTAGTGTCGGACATGGCAGAGAAGCGTTCGCGGAGCGGCAACCGGCCCGCTCCTGAAAGCGGATGGAAGCCACTCATCAGACGGGGTTCTCGTCGCCGCGTCGCCCGAGCGAAACGGCCCGTATAGCAGCTTAACTGCACTCGGAAGACGTTGTAACACGCAAAGTTGACCGGCGCCCCAGCCAACGTCCGTCTGGCAGTCAGAGTGACTGAAGGCCCGATTCGCTGTCGAATGGGCTCGCGCCGTAGAAGCATCATTTTTTTCCATCGGCATGCGTGCTACATTCGGTTACCGACAAGCGCTCGCTGTGCCATAAGGCGCACACGAACCGTAGCGCACTCGCGCGATCGTTTTTTCCCTCAATCGACCAATGGAAAGGGGCATCCCACGAGGTGTCCCATCGGCAAAGGAAGACAGCAATGAGCGCGATTCCCGAACCCCACGCCCTCGAACCGCAAGGTTCGTTAAAAAGAAGCATAACGTGGACGGGCGCATTCTGGGTGGCAAGCGGCGCATCGGCGCTGGTCCTTTTCTCAATCGGCTCGATTGCCGCCACGGTCGGCAAGCTCTCGTGGGCGGTCTGGATGATCTCGATAGGTCTCGGCTTTATCCAGTCGTTTTCCTATGCGGAGATTGCGGGGCTGTTCCCGCACAAGTCTGGTGGTGCCTCGGTCTACGGTGCAATCGCATGGGTGCGCTACGCAAAACTGCTCGCACCGCTATCTGTGTGGTGCAGCTGGTTCGGATGGTCGCCGGTGATTGCGATTGGATCCGGACTTGGGGCAGGCTATGTCCTGACAATCATGTTCCCGCCGGAAGCCGCAATCAATACCTGGCAGATCACACTCGTCAATCTCGACTGGTTGAGAAGCGGATTGAGCCTCCGGATCAACGCGACATTCATACTAGGTGCGGCGATTCTGCTTGTCACCTTTGCGATGCAGAATCGCGGCATCCTGCGCACGGCGCGCATCCAGATGACGCTCGGCGTCCTTGCGCTTATACCGCTGATCATCGTTGGCACCGTGCCCCTTCTGCATGCTGATCTGCCGCTTCACAACCTTTTGCCGCTCCTTCCGTTCGCGCGAGACGCGAGCGGACAGATCGTAGATGGCACATGGGGACGCGCCGGGATCACCCTGATGGCGGGTGGACTTTTCATCGCCGGCTATTCGACCTATGCATTCGAAACAGCCATCTGCTATACGCGCGAATTCCGTGATCCGAAGGTCGATACGTTTAAGGCCAATCTCTATTCGGGCCTGCTGTGCATCTTCGTATTCACGGTGTTGCCTCTGTCCTTTCAGGGTGTGCTCGGGCTGGGCCACCTGGTCACCCCTGAAGTCAAGGACGCAGCCGGGCACGTCGTGACACCGGCCGTCTATAGCGGCATGCTGGCCCCCGACATCTATAGCGGTCTGGGCATCGCGAAGGCAATGGCACCGATGATCCACGGTGGCCCGCTTGTAGAACGCGTGCTCGCGGTCATGCTGGTGCTGGCGCTCGTGCAGGCCATCATGACAGCGATGGCGGGGTCCTCCAGGACGCTCTATCAGGCTTCGCGGGAAGGCTGGCTGCCGAAATACCTCTCATACGTCAATCAAGACGGTGCTCCGACCCGGGCGATGTGGACAGACCTGTGCTTCAACCTGATCCTCCTCTTGATGTCGGACTATGTATTCGTGCTGGCCATGTCCAACGTTGGCTATATCATCTTCATTTTTTTGAATCTGAACGCTGCCTGGATTCACCGGCGCGACCGCCCGGACTGGCACCGGCCGTTCCGCGCTCCTAACTGGCTGCTGGCGCTCGGAACGTTATTCTCATTCGTCAATCTCGGACTGCTCGGCATGGGGTCGAACATCTGGGGCTCGGGGACGCTCATTTCGGGCCTCGCTTTCGCCGCAATAATCATTCCCGTTTTTCTTTATCGCCATTACATCACTGATAAAGGGATTTTTCCCGAAACGATGATGGAGGACATGCATCGGACAGAAGAAGGCAATTCGAGCAGGCGTGCGGGACTCCTGCCCTATTGGACGATCATCGCGGGGGTCCTCGTGGTCGCTATCACGCGCAGTCTCGCGGTCTAATGACGATATACACGTTCAAGACACTGTCCCACTCAAACTGTCAACGTTGCGGCTGGTTGGTTCGAACGCGCCGCAGCGTTCAGCGTATTCAGCATCAACATCGCGATGGTCATCGGGCCAACCCCGCCCGGCACCGGTGTAATTGCGGTGGTGAGCGGCAACACGTTGTCGTAGTCGATGTCGCCGACGAGGCCGGATTCGCCATTGGTTCTCGTGACCCGGTTAATACCTACGTCAATTGCGACCGCTCCCTCCTTTATCCAGTCCGCTTTCACGAGCTTCGGGATACCGACCGCGGCAACGACGATGTCAGCCTGACGGCAAATGTTCTGCGGCTCGACCGTACGACTGTGGACGATGGTGACCGTGCAATCGTTGTGCATCAACAAGTTCGCCATCGGCTTGCCGACGATGTTGGAGCGCCCTATCACGACCGCATGCTTGCCGCGCAGACCATCGCCTAGCACCTGCTTTAGCAAATGCAGGCAACCAAGTGGCGTGCAAGGAACAATGGCTTGTTCGATGTCTCCCGTTCCCAAGCGACCCGCATTTGAATAATGAAATCCATCGACGTCCTTGTTTGGGGCAATCGCCTCGATAACAGCATTGGGATTGATTTGCGGTGGAAGGGGGAGCTGCACCAGGATGCCGTGAATCTCGGGATCCTGATTGAGGTCCCGTATGAGCGCGAGCAGTTCGACCTCCCTGGTGGCCTCGGGTAGATCGTACTGACGGGACAGAAATCCGCATTCTTCGGCACGGCGTTTTTTGTTCCGCACGTAGACGCTGCTTGCCGGGTCTCTTCCCACGAGAACCACGGCCAGACCGGGCCGTAGCTTTTCGGCCTGCACTTTCGCCTTGACTGACTCGACGACATTCGAGGCCGCGGCTACGCCATCGATGATGTGAGGCTGTTCAATAGAAGACGCTCGGTTGCTGTTCATTGGCCGGTTTCCGTGTCCGTGGATGAAGAAACATCATCGTTGCGCTGTCACGCGAATCAATGAGAAATGGCAGAGACCAACAGTAGCGAAGCACACCCAAAGCGTCAACGCCAATCACCTTTTTTTCTCGTCAGGGAACACGTGTACACCCGAAGGGGTATCGCCTCGAATTGCCGCTCACTCGCACAAGCGCTGCCGTCTCCCAGACAGACAGGTCGAAAGCCTGCCCCACCACGACCTTAGGAATATTTTTCCCGTCCGCACAATTCGCCTCACCATCACGCGCATCGGCCGCGAACTCCGTCGAGCGGTACGAAACGCGAGTACCTCCAAAAAGGTAGGTGTAGTCACCCTTGAACGGGCTACCCCTTGCCCGTTGTTGACAAGGCCACCCGGACACACAGATATTGTCACGAAACTCTGTTGACCCCACAGAACCAGGAAGATAGCCCGATCAGTGATCTTTGCCGGAGTCTCCGGCGTAACCCCAGGAAGGAGTGGACGACATGGAACACGCAATCCGTAAGCGTATTGATCGAATGTTTTCCCGCGACAAGCGTATGGCGCAAATCGCTCTCCTCCTGTTGTGGGCGACCGTGGGGTATGTGTACTTTGCCGTCACCTCCCAGACTGCCGACGCGGCGGTTCGGCTCGCACTGTCGATCGGCGCAGGTGCCGTACTGGTGTTCAATTCCGCGTCGATCATCGCGATGATTCGCCACTACAGGGAAGACAAAGATCACATCTACGGCCTCGACATCCGTCACCTGGACGCAAACCGCGCTGCCAAGGCGGAGTTGGCGGGACGCGGCGATGGATCGTTTAGTCCTGCCGCCGACTAGGACTGCCTTTTTCACTTTTGTCTGCGCACGGCCGTGTCACACAGTTGCCCTGGCCGGCAACTGTGACGAACGGTATTTGCCTGCGTGCGCAATCCACAATACCGCCTGAAGAGGAGAATCATCATGGCAGCCGATTACGTACCTCCCGTGCAGAAAGGATTCGGACAGCTTATCGATAGCATCTTTCTGCTCGTTCTCGTGTACTGCAGCCTTCTCGCGCCCCTGTTGCTGAAGGCCCCCGACCAGGCTCCTGCAACGCAGGCTGAGAGCAAGCAGGTAACGTGGCGCGATTTGGGGCAAAACCCCACTATGGAAGGGCAATGGCGCAAGCTGGGTTTCGACGTGCAACAAGCGAAGCCGATCATTACCCAACGTTTCGACTATCAGATTGAACCCGTCTCGCTGATTGCGACGGCGCTCGTCATCGTCGGGTACTTCGTGTTCGTGCTGCGCGTATCCGACAAGCAATACCGTCAGGTGATCGCGGAAAAATTTGGGAGGTGATGTCATGAATCTTTGGCAATGGTCGAGCAATGCCGCATGGGGCCTGTCCGTTCTCATCTTCGCTTGGATTCTCGTCGACGCATTCAGGGTTAGCCGTGAATACGACGATGACTTCCTGATGAGTTCCACGGAAGGGAACGAATAGCTACACAGTGTTGGCATAAACCACAGGGAGCCACTCATGAGTGACGCAGCAGGAGTAGCACAGACAGGCGAGCGCATCGCTTTGCTGAAGGTGTTGGGCCCAATTCACGTGTGGGCGCTTGGCGTCGGCATCGTGCTGGTCGGCGAGTTCATGGGTTGGAACTTTTCGGTCGCGAAAGGCGGCGCATACGGATCGCTGATTGCATGCTGGATCATCGGTCTGCTCTACACATGCGTCGCGATGATCGACTCGGAAGTGACTTCGACTGTCGCGGCAGCGGGCGGGCAATATACCCAGGCCAAACACATCATCGGGCCGCTGATGGCGTTCAACGTCGGGCTCTATCTGGTGATGGCTTACACGATGCTCGAGGCTGCGGACGCGCTCGTGGTGGGCGATCTGGTCAAAGCAGTCGCCACGGATTCGGGCTACGCGAATTTCGATTCACGGCCATTTACACTCGTCACGATCGCCTGTCTCGCCTTGCTCAATTACAGGGGCGTGTTCGTCACGCTCACGGTCAACTTCGTCATCACGGCCATTGCGTTCCTCGCGATCGTCATGCTGTTCCTTGGCGTCGCCCCCTGGCATCCGGGACAAACACTCCTTCATCACGAGTTACTGACCCAGTTGCCGTATGGATGGCTCGGGGTCGTCGCAGCCCTGCAATTTGGCATGTGGTATTACCTCGGCATCGAAGGCACTTGCCAGGCTGCCGAGGAGGTTCGCTCCGCAGGCCGCTCGATTCCGCTCGGGACGATGTCGGGCATGATCACGCTGCTCGTCGCAGCTGCCATGACATGGTATGTCGCCACGGGCCTCATGCCCTGGGAGTATCTCGGCCAGGCGGTCACGCCCCTCTACGACGCAGCGCGGCTTACCGGCAGCAAGTCGTTGCAGGTACTGTTGTTCGTCGGGACACTATTCTCGGCCGTTGCGTCGGCGAATGGCTGTATCAACGATGCCTCGCGTGCATGGTTTTCCATGTCGAGAGACCGCTATATGCCGATGTGGTTCGGCGCCGTTCACCCCCGTTACCGCACGCCATACCGCGCGATCATTTTTCTCGTGCCGATCGCCATCTCCTTCGCGTTCACGGGCCTGCTCGACCAGGTGATCACATTCTCGATTCTTTCCGGCCTGCTCGGCTATACATTCATGTCGATCAACATCGTCAGGTTCCGTCGGAAATGGCCGCTCGGAATCATCAATCGCGGCTACATTCACCCGTTCCATCCGATTCCGTCGATCGTGCTGGCCATACTCTGCTCCGCGACGTACTTCGCGACCTATCTCGGGTACGGCACTTCTCTGCTGTCGATCATGGCCTTCTATATCACGGCGTCGATCTGGTTTGCGCTGCATCGCTATAAATACGTCAAGCGCGGCGAGCAGTTCACGATGGACTGGCCGCGTCCAAAGGACTATTGATCGACATTCTCCTTGCCAAAGCCGACGTGAACCCACGTGGAGCGGCCGATATGCACTCAACGGGTATTGCCCTTGCGTTTCTGTTCGTGATCGTGCTCGCACTGATGTACCTGCGTAACAGCAAGGTACTACGAGCGGAGCGAGGCAGGCTGTTCGACGCATGCCTCGCGCTGTTCGAGCAGCATCGCCTGACCCAGGACGGTGTCTCCTGGCCCGTGCTGTCGGGGTCCTACGATGGATACGAGGTCCATGTCGCTCCCCTCGTCGACGATGCTGCTTTCCGCAAGGTGCCCTCGCTTTGGCTGCTCGTCACGGTGAAGCGCAAATTGCCGATAAAGGGAGCGGTAGACCTCCTCGCCCGCGCGCAGAACACCGAGTTCTACTCCCCTGCCGACAGCTTGCCATTACGCCTCGTGCCCCCCGAGGAGTGGCCCAGCCAGACGACGATCAAAGCCGACAAACCCGCCACCGAGTTACCCCTTTCCGTACTGGACCCTCACGTTAGGCAATTCTTCGCGGATCCGCGTGCGAAGGAGATGCTCGTCACGCCACATGGCGTGCGGATCGTCTATCAGGCGCAAGGTGCGGACCGCAGTGAGTATCTCGTACTGCGTCGGGCCGTGTTTCGCGAAGCGAGGCTTTCCACAACGCTCGTTGAATCGCTGCTCGACCAGGCCGTGCAAGTGTGTGCAGATGTAATCAGAGGAGGTGTTTATGGACAAACCTGAATCGTCGCGTGCGCGGCGTCCCGTGCATCCTTATCTAGTGCTGGTAGCGGGAGCCCTTCTGCCAGGAGCCGGTCAGGTGATCAACCGGATGCCCACGCGTGCCTTGATCATGATGTTCTTCATGCTGTCGCTAGGGTTCGTGACAGTGCAGCTTGCAGCACCCGGTCGGTCTTTCATTGGGCGAAATGCCGGGGGGATTTTCGTCTATGCAATTTCAGTGATGGACGCCTACTTCATCGCACGGTACAGGTGGGAAGCGTTTCGCGTGCGCGCCGTCGGGTAACCCGCGCCCGTGTCTTCCCAACCACCTTTCACTCCCCCTTGCTGCGCTCACTCGCCCCTTCCCAACCTGAAGCGGACAGTGCGCGGTCGAGGATCTTTCTGGTGTCGGCCACGCCCGCCTCGATCCAACTGCACCCAATCTGCGTTGGAACCTTGAATTCGTGGCCTTCTACCTTGACGGGATCATCAAGGAGTTTCTGCAGGCTGTTCCGTAGCTCCTCCAGCGCCGCATCGGGGTCTGCCAACCCCCGTTCGGCGAGGTGTTGCGCACCGCCACAGTGGGCAAGTGCTTCTGCGCTGAAGTCGACCAGCAACACCGCGAATACGTGAGAATCCAGCAACGCAGCGCAGTTCAGTTGGCCCTGAATCGCTTCGAGCCTCCTGCCGATGGCGATCAGCACGCGATCGGCGTAATCCTGACCAAAGCGCGTCGCAACACGCTCCAGTTCTCCAACATTGATCGCGAAGATTGCACACGGCAGTGGGCTTCGCGACGACAGAGCCAGGGAAAACTCCAGGCGGCCGAGAAATAGCGGCAGACTCATGAGGCCAGTGGAATTCTCAAAAGTCTGGCTGCGCCGGGCGTCTTCTTCGATCATCTGCCTGCGCGCCACTTCCACGATGAATCCCTCCAGCCCCATCAGTTCGTCCCGGGCGGAATAGACACCGCATCCCTGATCCCAAACCCATTTGGTTTGCCCAGCGCGGTCGACAATCCGGTAAGTCAGCTCATAGGGCTTTCGCGCCACGATCTGCGTCTGCACCTCGTTCCAGACGAATTCGCGATCATCGGGGTGGATCAGCGAACGGAAGGTCAGGCGGCTTTCATCGATCAGCTCGAAAGCCTCATAGCCAGTCAGTTCGAAGCAGCCTTCACTCACGAAAGCCATCGACCTGTCACGATTATTCTGCCCCCGATAAATCATCGCGCGCAAATTGGACAACAGGGTGCGCAGGCTGCGTCGGCTGGCGCGCAAAGCTTCTTCGTGGCGTTCGCGGTTCGAGACGTCGATCGCAAGTCCGACGGCACCGACGAGCGCGCCTTCGTGATCGGACACTGCATGACAACGCAGTTCCACCTGCGCCATCGTGTTGTCGGCACGAATGAGTCGCGCTTCCCCGACCATTTCGCTCATGTGTCCGCCGAGCAGCGCTTTGAGCCGGGCATTCAGGGTTTCTGCGTCCTCTGGATGAAAGAAGCCCGAAAATGGTCGCGGCTCCGGGTCGTTCCCGACGGCACGGACCAGGCTGCGCCACGCTGGATTCGAGAAGATCAGACGCAACTCGCGATCCACACGAAAGAGCGCCTGGGGCAACTGGAGCACGGCATCCTGGCAATGTTGAAGAATTTGCAGCTCGCTGCGCTGAGCGTCCGTACTCGTGTAGGGCGCCGGAAATTGCAGCAGCGTCATACGCGAGTCGCGCGCACTCAGTGCCGTCACGGGTTGCAAACGGAAACTGCCGTCGCCGTAGGCGATCCGCAGCGACGCAGAGGTGCGCTCGCCCCCGTCGCGCGACTGCGTGAGCAGCGCCGTCAAATCCAACAAGGACTGCGGATGAACGAGGTTGCTGAACGGCATCCCGACGATTTCATCCGCGTACGGTTCCCAACGCGCGTACTTGAGGAAAGCGCTATTGACGAACACGAGCGCATCGTTGTCGAGTAACGCGGCGGGCATCGAAAGATTCGCAGCAAATGCGCGCAGATCAGGCAACTTGACTGCGCGTGCAACGCGTGGCGCCGTGCGGCGGGCACTGTAGGCCATCGCCAGCAGAAATGCGGCAAGGCATCCCGCCAGTACAATCGCGACGTACAATAAACCACTATTACCGGGACCGTAGCCAAGCCGGGGCAGCACTAGCGCGGCGACCGCACCAAGAAGTATCGTGGCGAACAGATAAACCGACATGACATTTTCGCTCGGAAAAACACGATTACAGCTCGCGACCGGTTCGGTGCGCGTTATTACTTCATTCACCCATGAATACTGCCCGGTCTGAGGCCTCTTACCACTATCCGCTCTTTGCGAAGGTCTGCTCGCTGCTCGCCTGCATCGTCGGCTTGATCGCGCTGCTCTATGTGAGTGGATATATGCAGGCCAAAGGAAACGAAGGATTCCGGCAGACCCTCTCTTCTCTCGACGAAGTCGCGCGCCTGCGAACAGCCGCCGCGAAACCACAGCCAGGCCCGCCAGGAAAGGCTCAAGCGCTAACTGAGCAGGCCGATTGGCTCGTCAGCAACGATACGCTACTGAACGACTGGAGGCAACATGGCGCCCCGACGAAAGAACTCGCTAGCGCACTCGTAGCCGCGACTGCAGGGTCTACATCAGATAGTGCCCGCGGGCCGGATGCAAAAATTTCGGCACTACGTGCGCTACGTTCGCAAGTCGCTTACCAGGCGCAGGTGCAAAAGGCCGTGCTCGGGCTGCTGCAGGGCGCAACCGCTTGCCTTCTGGTCCTTGGCATCGTTGCGCTCGCAAGGGGTGCGCATCGCGCCTTCGTCACGCGACCAGCAGCGGCGCTACAGGCGCTCGCGGAATCCGGGCAGACAATACCGCAAGGGGACGACGAAATCGACCGGCTTTTGAAGCTTCAGGCGCAACTTGCCGTTCGACTGCGCACCGAGCAAAGCGAGTCGGCGCAACTCAAGCGAATCGTCGAAGACTACATTGCATTTGCGGACCAATCGCTCGAGCTGCTTCACCACATCTGCGCGCAGCTTGCCGAGCAAGAGCCATCGGGCCGCACGCTCGAGGCGCTGTTGCAGCGTCTCGTCGGTGTGTTGCGCGCCCAACGTATTGCGCTGGTGGTCACCGAATCGACGGCCCAGCTGCTCGATATCGATCCCGTCGTAGCGCCGAACGGCGACGTGCCGCAGATCGTCAAGGCACGCGTCACGAACGAACTGATGACGCTTGCCGGCAACTATACGTCTTCTTTGCTCAATGACGGCGGGGTGTCGCCCCCGGTGCTTGCCGCCCCGGTACGCGTGCCGCTCGCAACCTATGGGGTTCTGATCGCGGAGGGCGAGCCGGACACGCGCTTCGAGCAGCGGCATCTGTATCTGCTGGAAACGATCGCCAGCGTGCTCGCACACGCGATCTCCAATGTCAGCCGCGATGTGCGCGACCGGCGTATGGCGCTTTTCGAGGAACGCAATGCCATTGCGCGCGAGTTGCATGACTCGCTCGCGCAATCGCTCTCATATATGAAGATCCAGCTCGCGCGGCTGCAAGCCGTGCTGCCGCCTCAACTCTCGCAGAGCGATGTCGCCGAAATCGCGCGCGCGATTCGCGAGGGCATCGACAGCGCCTACCGGCAGCTGCGCGAACTGCTCACGACCTTCCGCGCGCCAATGCATGCGCACGGTCTTGCGTCCACGCTCGAGGAGCTTGCCGAAGAATTCGGATCGCGCAGTGAGGTACAAATCTCGATTGACAATCGTGTGCCGCGCATGCGTCTCTCAGTCAACGAGGAAATGCATGTCGTGCAGATCGTGCGTGAAGCGCTGACAAATGTAATCCGTCATGCGCGCGCCACGACGGCGCAGGTGCAACTCATGTCGGACGGACTCACGATGACGGTGACGATCGAGGACGATGGCAAAGGTGTCACCCGCTCACGAGGCGACGAACATCACTACGGCCTCGCGATCATGCGCGAGCGAGCCCGCAGCCTCGGTGGACGTCTGGAACTGAAGCCCGCCGAACGCGGCTCGCGCGTGGTATTGAACTTCATCCCCGCAGCGCAGAAGGCTCGCGCCATCAGTGGTGCCGGTGTCCGCTAGCGTAAATTCGTGAAGCTAACACTCCGGGAGTAGCTCAGCCTACTCACCAGGAGGTAGAGACGTCCACCGATCCATCAAAACGCGATTTCTTCGCCAGCCACGAAGGGTATCGCCGACGTGCCTTCTCCACCGCGTTAAATGGCGCCGTATTGTTGTGACTAAGGAAAACCCGCAAAGCGTCAGCATCGGGCAGGAATCTATTTTTTCCAATCGCGTCATGTTGCTAGAATGATTCAGGCATCAAGTTCGAACAACAAAAGCCTCTTCTCCATGTACTCGAGATCGCACTGCCGTGCGCATTGCAGTTGACGGAGCCAGGCCGATGTAGCTGGTCGATCTGGCATATGAGCCCAGGAAGAGCCGATGGTCACTAACACAGTACTTCTGATCGACGATCACGCGTTGTTTCGAAAGGGCGTCGCGCAACTCATCCAGATGAATCCCGCCTTCGAAGTGGTGGGCGAAGCGATTTCCGGAGAAGACGGCATCGAGATGGCCGTGCGCCTGAAGCCGGACGTCATCCTGATCGACCTGAACATGCCGCGCATGAACGGGATCGAAACGTTGGACCGCATGCGTGAAGCCGGCGTCGAAGCGCGTTTCATCATGCTGACGGTGTCCGATAACGAGCGCGACGTGGTGGCCGCGTTGCGCGCCGGCGCGCATGGCTATTTGCTAAAGGACATGGACCCCGAGGACTTGTGCCTCTCGCTCGAAAAGGCGCTCAGGGGATCTGCCGTTCTCAGCGAGTCGGTGACGGGCGCGCTGGTTCATGCATTGTCGGGTGGCCAGCGCCTTCCTGTCACACAGAACGAGCTGACCGCGCGCGAGCTCGAGGTCTTCGACTTTCTGGTTGCCGGCCTGAGTAATAAGGCCATCGCGCGCAAACTCGATATCAGCGTCGGCACCGTGAAAGTTCATGTTAAGCATGTGCTGCGGAAGCTCGATCTTCACTCGCGGCTCGAGGCCGTGCTCTGGCAGCGGGACCACGGCGCGCGCGCGCACTCTTATTCGTGAGGGCGCGGCGCGGCTTGAAACCCGCGCCGGCACATCGAGCTGTCAAGCGCCTCGTTGAACTCAGTTCGGCTGCTGCGCTTGCATCGCCCGCATAGGGATTCTCTGATCAGCATGAGTAGCACTATGCCCCTTGTGCAGACCGCCGAGCAAATCCGTCAGCTCGCCGATGTGGTGAATGACGCGCAAGCAAGGCAACTCCGATACCGGGTGATTGTGGCTGTATCCGTAGCTCACGCACACCATCGGCATATTGGCCGCCTGTGCCGCTAGCGCATCCGTCACGCAATCGCCAACGAATAGCGTATGGGTCGGGTCCACGCCCAGCGCTTCGCACGCCTGCAGGAGTGGCTCGGGATCGGGCTTACGCGGCAAGCGGGCATTGGCATCGACCACCATGTCGAACCATGCATGCAAGCCGAAACGCCATATCAGCGGATCGACGAAGCACGACTCCGAGTCGGTGACGAGGCCCAGCTTGAGACCCATCTCCCGCAAGCTGTCGAGCGTCGCTTCCGCGCCCGGGTAAAACTCGCTCAACTGGTTCTTATCGCGGCAGATCTGATGATAGGACGCCTCATAGCGGCGCAGGACCAGATCCAGCGTGGCGGGGCGCGCATCGATGCCGAGCAGCGTCAGCGCGCGATCGACGAGGATCTCTGAACCGCCGCCTATCAACGTTTGCGCGACGCCAGGCGCGAGCAGGGGAAAACCGTTCTCGGCGAGTGCCCGGTTGAGCGCGTTGCCGATATCGGGCGACGTATGCAACAGCGTGCCATCGAGATCGAATAGCACGGCATCGATCGGCATATTGCGCGGCATGACTTGCATGTTCGTGTCTCCTGTCTGGTGAGTACGAGTGTTCCCGCGGATGGTCACGATGCCCGTTTCTGGCGGTCGATCATCTGCAGGATCATAGGGGTGAAGATCAACTGCATCGCAAGTCCCATCTTGCCGCCAGGTACGACGATGACATTGGGCCGGCTCATGAACGAGTCATGCAGCATGGTGAGTAAATAAGGAAAGTCGATGCCCTTCGGATTGGCAAAGCGGATGACAACGAAGCTCTCGTCGGCGCTTGGTATGTCGCGGGCTGCAAACGGATTCGACGTGTCCACGGTCGGTACGCGCTGGAAGTTCACGTGCGTTCTGCTGAATTGAGGGCAGATATGGTGAGCGTAGTCCGGCATGCGCCGCAGGATCGTATCCATGACAGCCTCCCGCGAATAGCCGCGCAGCGCCTCATCCCGATGAAGCTTCTGTATCCATTCGAGATTGATGATGGGGACGACCCCCACCAGCAGGTCCGTATGTTGTGCGACGTCGACGCCACGGCCGATAAAGCCGCCATGCAGCCCCTCGTAGAAAAGCAGATCGGTGGGCGGCTCGATGTCTGTCCACGGCGAGAACGTACCGGGTTCCAGACCATAAGGCGCAGCCTGGGCGTCGTCATGGAGGTATTTCCGTAACCTGCCCCGCCCCGTCGCCGAATACTCACGAAACAACTCGGCGAGTTCCTGCAGCAGATTCGCCTCAGGGCCGAAGTGGCTGAACTGGTGACGGCTTTCCTCTGCAGCTTTCATTGCAGACTGCATGCCCGCGCGGTCGAAGCGATGAAATGCGTCGCCCTCCACGATCTGCACGTTCAGCTTTTCGCGCCGGAAAATGTGCTGAAAACTGTTCATGACAGTCGTGGTGCCGGCACCGCTCGACCCCGTTACCGCAACGATTGGATGTTTGATCGACATGCTCCCACCCCCATCTACACGCGTGCTTCCGGGCGAAACAGGGAGCGCTCGTTGAAAAGCGGTGACGTGAATGGCGTGTCCTCGCCTCGATCGTGTTCCCAGTGGTATCGCTCGATACGCTCGACTTCATGCTGGCTGCCGACGAATAGCGGCGTGAGTGCATGCGCATCGGCGTCGACATCGAATATCCGTGCACGCCCCGAGCTGGCAAGTCCGCCCGCCTGTTTGACGATCCAGGCGAGCGACTGCGCCTGATATAGCGACGGTTGACGTGTCGCAATGGGCCCCCGGCGCCTTTCGCACGGGAAAAGACACAGGCCGCCGCGCATCAGCGTGCGGTGCGCATCGGCCGCCAACGAATCGTTCCAGCGTGTGTCGAAATCGCGCTGGCGCACGCCCGCGCTTCCGTCACGGCACTCGTTCACATAACGCTGCACAGGCCGCTCCCACGAGCGCTCATTGCTGCAATTGATGGCGACCACAGGGCCTTGTTCGGGGATGCGCATTGCGTGATGCGTCAACATGAATTCGCCCCGTTGACGGCAAAGCGTGAACCCATGGGTGCCGCGCCCGACGGTGATCACCAGCATCGTGGAAGGACCGTAGAGAGCATAGCCAGCGGCAATCTGCTTCGTGCCGACGATCTCGCAGTCACCGTCATGGCTTCGCGCCTCTGTCTGCCGTATCGAGAATACGGTTCCGAGCGCAACGTTCGATTCGATATTGGCCACACTATCGAGCGAACTGGCAAACAGCACATATGGCCCTGCCACCGCAGGATGCCGCGCCTGCTCGCAATGCAGCACAATGCCCGCTTTCTGCGCCCTGCACTCGCTCGACGCGATGAAGGCTTCCCTCGCGGCATCACGGCACGACCCGCTATCTGGCGAGGCGCTCGCCACCTGTAGCGTCTGCGAATCGACGATCGTACCCTGTGCGATACGCGCCGCAATGATCTTCGCCGCTTGCGCAATGCCCTGAAGAACGTTACGCAGCGAGACGGCATGCGGATCCTGCTCGATGGCAAGCGCTTGCTCGCGGTCGGTGCCGAGGTGGGCCGCAAGAAAAACCGGCAGCGTCGGTTGGGTCACGATCGCCGCGGTGCGTCGATTTCCTGCGCCAACCGCCTGCGCATGCTCAGCTGATTCAATTCGTGCATTCATCGCTACCTCGATCGTCCATTGCTCGCCAGGACTGCTGACTAGAACGGTAAGCCAGCGCATACTCGGGGAAAACTCAAATGTTTTTACTTGCGTTTTAAGCGATGCTTATCTGTCGCATCCAGGAGTGCCGATCATGCTCAATCTCCTTCGCAATCTCACGTTGCGTCAGTTGCAGATCTTCTCTGCCGCCTCTCGATACGAGAGCTTCGCCCGCGCCGCCGAAACCCTGCACCTGACCCAACCCGCCGTCTCAATGCAGATCAAGCAGCTCGAGGAGGCGATTGGAGTGCCTCTATTCGAGCGCATCGGCAGGCGCATTGCCCTGACCGAAGCCGGCGCGACGCTTTCTCACCACGCAAAGCGGATTCTCGGTGACATCAAGGATGCCGAAGATGCGATGCGTTGCCTTTCATCGGCGGATGGCGGCAATATCTCCATCGGAATCGTCAGCACGGCCCGCTATTTCATTCCTCGCCAGATTGCGCGCTATGTGGAACGTCAACCCAAGGTCGATATCAGCTTTTCAATCGGCAAGCGTGATGTACTGCTGCGCCAGTTGCAGGACAATGAGATCGACCTCGCCGTCATGGGCCGGCCTCCCGTCGAGCTCGATGCGCACAGCGAGCCGCTCGCGTACAACCCGCATGTCGTCGTCGCGAGCACGAATCATCCTTTTATCGACGCGGCATGCTTCGACTTGCACGAAATGCGCAGCGAGACGTTTCTGATGCGTGAGCCAGGTTCCGATACGGAGGACGTCGCGAGCGAAATGTTTCGCCATCATCTTTTCACTCCAGCCCGCACCCTCACCTGTGACAGCGACGAAACAATCAAGCAGGCGGTGGCCGCTGGCATCGGCGTCAGTGTGTTGCCGCTGCATACGTTACGGCTCGAACTGCTGACGGGCGAAGTGTCAGTCCTGCATGTCAACGGCACGCCCATTAACCGTGTGTGGCACGTGGTTCACATGAAGGCGAAGCGGATGTCTCCGACCTGCGTGGCGTTCCGCCGTTTTTTGATCGAGAAGTCTGGTGCGTGGCTCGAAGGTCAGTTCGCCGACCTCACCCCTCATGACCCGGCCGCCCGCCCCTTCGTGCAGATATGACGCGAGAACCAGGCGAGCCGATGTGCCGCCTACGGCCATCGTATGGTGCGCTCGATAGTCACGCCGACAGCCTTGACGTTTGCGAACTTCGCTGGCTTCGCAATTGAAATGCGCACCCAATGCGCGTTGAAATCGGCCAATAGCATCTGCGCAATCGACTCTGCCAGCGCCTCCAGTAATTTCACCCTGTGGTGCACGAGTTGCAATTGCAGCGCCTCATGAACCTTGCCGTAGTCGATCGTGTCGGCAATAGCGTCCGTATCGCATGCGTGGCTATGCGGTACCCCGGCCCACAAGTCGATTCGCACGGGTTGCAGCGCAGTCAGTTCATCGGGATCTATCCCGATGACGGTATCGCCCTGAAAGCCTTCGATGAAGATCATGTCCATCCCCGACGAAGCGAGGTAGGGCCTCGCCGCGAGGTTTTTGTCGATCATATTCATGTGGTTTCCTTTTCGCTATGGTCGCGGGAACTCCGCGGCCTAGACTTGCATTGCTACGCGCTCGCCCGCCTCTTGCGCCCCACTCATCAGGCTCTCCCTGAACGCCGACGCGGCTGAAGAAAGCTGCTTGGATTCTCTGTGCACCAGATACAAATACCGGAGGATCGGAAAGTTCTCGACGTCAAGCACCTTCAGTCGCAAGGTTTCCAATTCGGCCATTATCGTTGCGAGCGCGACGACAGACAGTCCCATTCCCGCCTGCACGGCCCATTTGATGGCCTCATTGCTGCTCACTTCCATCCCGGGCCGCAAATTGATGCGATGCTCGGCAAAGAAGCGCTCTACCGCGCGGCGGGTTCCCGAACCCGACTCACGCATGAGAAAGGTTTCGCGTTCGATCGTGCTCAACGCGATGCGGCGCTCCCGTGCGAGCGGGTGATCGGGTGGCGCGATCATCACAAGCGGATTGCTCGCCACATGCACAGCGACCAGACCCTGTCCTTCAGGCGGGGCCCCCATGATCGCGACGTCCGTTTCGTTGGTGGCAAGCTCGTTGAGAACACACTCCCGATTCCCGACCGAGAGGCTCACCGTCACGCCAGGAAACGCGCGAGTAAATTTCGCGATCAACTGCAGTGCTAGCGGGTTGGCCGTGCCACTAACCAGGGACACTTTCAGCTTTCCTTGCTTCGTGTCGCGCAACTGGTCGAGCGACTCTTCGAGGACGGACAGTTGCTGTTGAAGCAGCCGCGTATGGTTGTAAAGCTCCTTGCCGGCCGCGGTCAGAAACACCTGCCTGCCGACCTGTTCGAACAGCGGCATACCGACGATCGCTTCGAGCTGCTTCAATTGCGACGAAACGCCTGGCTGAGTCAGGTGAAGCTCCCTGGCTGCGCGCGAAAAGCTCAGATGCCGCGCGCTCGCTTCGAATACCTGTAACTGGCGCAAAGTCAGATGCAGCATCGCTTTTCATTGCCTCCCGAATGCCCGGGCCGCACGCTCGAAGCGGCCTGATTTCACGCCTCAACTCTATCAGCCAGACCTGGGCGCGCAATGCCCATGAAGAGGTACTCCGCAAGGCGAAAAGCCCGTCCTGCAAGGCTCGCATGCAGGGTTATGGGTCGAATAAGTAAGCCGAATGAGTGTTTCCGCGTGCATGGCGCTACGATCGTTTCACAGGAATGCCAACCAGCCGACCGCAGCAAAGCGGCAAGGGAACGCGCGGGTTGCCGAGTGAACGACTCCACTAAAGCGAGGTTCAGCCATGTTCAGCTACAAAAACACGATTGCGGTGACGGACCCTGAGCTGCATCGGGCCATCGCAGGCGAGACTCAGCGCCAGCAGGACCACATCGAGCTGATCGCATCCGAAAACTACACGTCGCCCGCCGTGCTGGAAGCGCAAGGGTCGCAATTGACCAACAAATACGCGGAAGGTTATCCGGGCAGGCGTTACTACGGCGGATGTGAACATGTCGACCTGGTCGAGCAACTCGCGATCGACCGCGCAAAGCAGTTGTTCAACGCCGAATATGCAAACGTTCAGCCCCACTCGGGCTCGCAGGCCAATCAGGCCGTGTATCTCTCCGCACTCAAGCCGGGCGACACGATTCTCGGCATGTCGCTCGCGCATGGCGGGCACCTCACGCACGGCGCCTCCGTCAACGTGAGCGGCAAGCTGTTCAATGCGGTGTCGTATGGCCTGAATCCGGATACGGAAGTCATCGACTACGACGAGGTGCGCAAGCTGGCGCAGACGCATCGCCCGCGCATGATCGTCGCAGGCGCGTCAGCCTATTCGCTCGTGATTGACTGGCAACGCTTTCGCGAGATCGCCGACAGCGTCGGTGCAACACTGCTCGTCGACATGGCGCACTATGCCGGTCTCATCGCGGCGGGACTCTATCCCAGTCCGGTCGGCATTGCAGATTATGTGACCACCACCACTCACAAGACGCTGCGCGGGCCACGTGGCGGGCTGATTCTCGCCCACGCACAAGCGGCGAAGGCGATCGACTCGACGATCTTTCCCGGCATCCAGGGCGGCCCCCTGATGCACGTGATAGCGGGCAAGGCGGCCGCCCTGCGCGAAGCGATGACAGGCGAATTCCGTCAATACCAGCAACAGGTACTCCTGAATGCGCGAGTCATGGCGCAAACGCTTCAGCAACGCGGCCTTCGCATCGTGTCGGGACGCACCGACTCACACGTGTTCCTCGTCGACCTGCGCGCGAAGAATGTGACAGGCAAAGAGGCCGAAGCCGCGCTTGGCCGCGCACTCATAACCGTCAACAAAAACGCCATTCCCAACGATCCGCAAAAGCCGTTCGTCACGAGCGGCGTGCGCATCGGCTCGCCTGCCATCACGACACGCGGCCTGCGCGAAGCCGAAACGAGCGAGCTTGCCCATCTGATCGCGGACGTGCTGGATGCGCCCGCCAACGATCTCGTCATCCGTCGCACAGCCGACGCCGTGCTCGCCCTCACCGCGAGGTTTCCGGTCTATCGCGATGGGCCCGTCGCGACGACGCCCGGCGCGTCTGCGAACGACGACGCATCGGCCGCAACGGCGCGCACCGCGCACTGAAACCTCCAGACAATTTTTCACGACCACTACCCAAGGAGACAGTCATGTCGAACACGCCAGGCACGCGCATTCCGGGACGTAACATCCTCGCAGTCCCCGGTCCAACGAACATTCCCGACGCCGTACAACGCGCGATGGTCGTATCGATGGAAGATCACCGCTCGACGAAGTTTCCCGAACTCGCGCATGGTCTGCTTTCCGATCTGAAAACGCTCTACCGGACGGCAGACGGCCAGCCCTTCATCTTTCCGTCGTCAGGCACGGGCGCGTGGGAAGCGGCTCTCACCAACACGCTCTCGCCCGGTGACCGCGTTCTCGTCCCGCGCTTTGGCCAGTTCAGCCACCTTTGGGCCGATATGGCGCAGCGTCTCGGACTCGGCGTGGAAATTCTCGATGTCGATTGGGGCGAAGGCGTGCCCGTCGAACGGATCGGCGAGATCCTGAAGGCGGACCGCCAGCACACAATCAAAGGCATCCTCGCCTGCCACAACGAAACTGCGACGGGCGTGACGAGCGATATCCGCGCACTGCGCCGCGTGATGGATGACGCGGGCCACCCTGCCTTGCTGTTCGTGGACGGTGTGAGTTCGATCGGCTGCATCGACTTCCGCATGGACGAATGGGGCGTGGATCTCGCCGTGACCGGCTCGCAAAAAGGTCTGATGCTGCCTGCGGGGCTCGGCATCCTGTGTGTGAGCCAGAAGGCGCTGAAGATGATTACGCAGGCGAAATCGCGCCGCTGCTACTTCGATCTCGCCGATATGGTGCGCGCCAACGCAACCGGCTACTTCCCTTACACCCCTGCGCTGTCACTCCTCTACGGACTGCGCGCAGCACTCGACCTGCTGTTCGACGAGGGTCTCGACCGGGTCTTCGCACGCCACCACTACCTCGCGTCTGGCGTGCGCGCCGCCGTCGCGGAAGGCTGGGGTCTGGAGTTGTGTGCAAAAGCGCCAAAGTGGCACTCGGACACGGTCTCGGCAATCGTCGTGCCCCAAGGGTTCAACGCCGCACAGGTCATCGACACGGCCTTTCGCCGTTACAACCTCGCGCTCGGCGCCGGGCTCTCGAAGGTCGCCGGCAAGGTATTCCGCATCGGCCACCTCGGAGACCTGAACGAACTGATGCTGATGAGCGCGATAGCGGGCGCGGAGATGGCGATGCTCGATGCCGGTATCGACGTTTGCCCGGGCAGCGGCGTGGGTGCAGCCGGACAGTACTGGCGCACCCACACGCAAGCCGCGGCAGACCCCGTCGCCAAGCCGGCGCTGCGCCGTGTCGCCGCGGCCTGATTGCGGCGGTCTCGATGAAATCTTCAGGCCGAGGCGCGTCAGATCGCAGTCCTTCCGATCACTCTATGGCAGGAATGACATCATGCAACACGAAATCGTCTTTCTCGACCGATCGACATTGAACGCCGATGTCCGTCGCCCGGCGTTCGAACATGGGTGGGTCCAGTTCGCGTCGACATCGTCGCACGAGGTCGGGCATCGACTCGAACGCGCGACCATCGCCATCACCAACAAGGTGCCGCTGCGCGCCAATGTGCTCGAAAGGCATCCGTCGATCAGGATGATCGCGGTGGCGGCGACGGGCTACGACTGTGTCGATACCGAGTACTGCCGCGAGCGCGGCATCGCGGTCGCGAACATTCGCAACTACGCGACCCATACGGTGCCCGAGCATACCTTCGCGCTGATCCTCGCGTTGCGGCGCAACCTGCTCGCTTACCACAGCGACGTGTCGCGCGGGCGCTGGCAACAGGCAAAGCAGTTCTGCTTCTTCGATCATCCCATCCGTGACCTGCACGGTTCGACGCTCGGCATCATCGGCGGCGGCGCTCTGGGCCAGGCAACGGCACAGATTGCCCGCGCCTTCGGTATGCGCGTCGTCTTCGCGGCTCACGACGCGAAGCGCCCCCGCTCGCCGGACCTCGAATACGTCTCGCTCGACACGCTGCTGCGCACGTCGGACGTCATCTCCTTGCATGCGCCGCTCACCGCCGCCACGCGCAACCTGATCGGACTCGACGAGTTGCGCCTCATGAAGCGTAGCGCTCTGTTGATCAACACGGCACGAGGCGGGCTCGTGTGCGAGGCGTCGCTTGCCACTGCACTCACGGAAGGACTGATCGCGGGCGCCGGCTTCGACGTGCTGAGCCACGAGCCGCCTGTCGCGGGTAATCCCCTGCTCGAGCTCGATTTGCGCAACTTCATCCTGACCCCGCACGTCGCCTGGGCTTCCGGCAATGCCATGCAGTTCCTCGCCGACCAGCTGATCGAGAACATCGAGGCATTCGCGCGCGGCGAGCCCCGCAACCTCGTGGTCTGAGCGCCACGGGACCACGCACAACCTCGCAACGCAAACGACGCAATCCACCGGAGACACCGATATGGACATTCACGAATATCAGGCCAAGGACCTGCTGGCTGGGTTCGGCGTGCCGATCCAGCGCGGCGCGGTCGCCTACACCCCTGACCAGGCCGTGTACTGCGCGACGGAACTCGGCGGCTGGCATTGGGCCGTCAAGGCTCAGGTCCACTCCGGCGCGCGCGGCAAGGCGGGGGGGATCAAGCTATGCGAGACCTACCACGACGTGCATGAAGCGGCCACCGGTCTCTTCGGCAAGCGCCTCGTGACGGCGCAGACGGGACCGGATGGCAAGATCGTCGAGCGTGTCTACATCGAGGTCGCGGAGAGATTCGAAAGGGAAATCTATCTCAGCATCGTGCTCGACCGCAAAGCCGAACGCGTGCGCGTCATCGTTTCCGCGCACGGCGGCATGGATATCGAAGAGGTCGTGCACACGAACCCGGAAGCCGTGCTCCAGACAGTCGTCGAGCCCGCCGTCGGCTTGCAGCCATTCCAGGCGCGCGAACTCGCCTTCGGACTCGGCCTGAACATCAAGCAGGTGAGCCGCGCGGTGTCCGCGATCATGGGCGCATATCGGGCATTTCGTGACCTCGATGCGACGATGGTCGAAATCAATCCGCTCGTCGTGACCGATGACGATCGCGTCATTGCCCTCGACGCAAAGATATCGTTCGACGACAACGGCCTGTTCCGGCATCCGCACGTCTCGGAGATGCGCGACCCGACGCAGGAGGATCCCCGTGAGGCCGAGGCCGCTCAGTTTGGCCTGAACTATGTTGGGCTCGACGGCGATATCGGCTGCATCATCAACGGCGCCGGGCTCGCGATGGCCACCATGGACACGATCAAATATGCCGGGGGCGAGCCCGCCAACTTTCTCGACGTCGGCGGCGGCGCATCGCCCGAGCGCGTGGCGGCCGCGTTTCGCCTCGTGCTCTCGGACGGCAACGTGTCGGCCGTGCTCGTCAACATCTTCGCCGGCATCAATCGTTGCGACTGGGTCGCCGAAGGCGTCGTACGGGTGGCCCGGGGACTGACGGTGCCTCTCGTGGTACGCCTCGCGGGGACCAACGTCGAGGAGGGGCGACGCATCATCAAGGACAGCGGCCTGCCCATCATCACAGCAGATTCGCTGCTGGAAGCGGCGCAAAAGGCCGTCGAGGCCTCGAAAGCGCATCGTGCGCGCCGCGCGGCCAACCACAGATAAGGACTACCGACATGAGCATCCTGATCGACGAAACCACTCGCGTCATCGTACAGGGCTTTACAGGTGACAAGGCCTCGTTCCACGCGAAAGAGATGATCGCCTATGGGACGAACGTGGTCGGCGGCGTGACTCCCGGCAAGGGAGGAAAGCATCACCTCGAGCGCCCCGTGTTCGACACCGTGAAAAACGCCGTGAGCGAAACAGGCGCAACTGCGAGCCTCGTGTTCGTGCCGCCCCCTTACTGCGGCGACGCCATCATGGAAGCCGCCGACGCGGGCCTGAAACTCGTCTGTGTGATCACGGACGGCATTCCGGCGCAGGACATGATGCGCGTGAAGCGCTATCTCCTTCGCTATCCGAAGGAGACCCGCACCATGGTGGTCGGTCCGAACTGCGCGGGCATCATCAGCGCGGGACGCGCGATGCTCGGCATCATGCCTGGCCATATCTACCGCCGCGGCAATGTCGGCATCGTCTCGCGCTCGGGCACGCTCGGTTATGAAGCCGCTGCGCAACTCAATGCGCTCGGCCTCGGCGTCACCACGAGCGTGGGCATCGGCGGCGACCCGATCAACGGCAGTTCGTTTCTCGACCACCTGAAATTGTTCGAGCAGGACCCCGAAACCGAGGCTGTCGTGATGATCGGGGAAATCGGCGGGCCGCAAGAGGCCGAAGCGGCCAGGTGGGTCAGCGAGCATATGACCAAGCCTGTCGTCGGCTATGTAGCGGGCTTGACCGCGCCCAAAGGACGGCGCATGGGACATGCGGGCGCCATCATCTCGGCAGCGGGCGACAGCGCGGCCGAAAAAGCGCAAATCATGCAGTCCTACGGTCTCGCGGTTGCGCCCAGCGCGTCCGACCTGGGTTCCACGGTTGCTTCTGTGCTCGAACAAAATGTCACGCGCCGCGTTGCCTGACTGGGGCTATGGCACAGACACACAGTCCGACTCGCCGCGCGTCGAGACTGTGCGCCCCCTCCATGCGCTCGGACACACCGCCGACGACGGGCTGCACAGGCTCGCAACGGCCTCGGCGTCCTTGCCCACGCTCAGCGCGGAGAACTATGAGCACGCAGTGATCGACCTCCTGTCGCAACTGTTGTGCGACGTCGCGCGCGCCCGTCAGCCCGAGGTGGAACGTGCTTTGCGCGGCGAGTCCGCACACGAGTCGATGAGCGAACTGATGCACGAACGGATGAACGATCGCACCGCGCGCGTCGTCCTGCGACGCATGCTGCAAGCCCAGGGCATGTGGTTCCAGTTGCTCAGCATCGCCGAGCAGAGCACCGCAATGCGCCGGCGCCGCGAGATCGAGATCGAAGGCGGCTACGACCGGCTGCCCGACTCGTTTGCACGGGTCATCGCCGAAGTCGCCGGCGCCGGCGTCCCCGCCGCCGAAGTACGCCACGCGTTGAGCCATCTGAAAGTGCGGCCGGTGCTGACGGCTCACCCGACCGAAGCGAAGCGAGTCACCGTGCTCGAAAGCCACCGGCGCATCTACCGGCGTCTAATGGAACTCGAATCGCCGCGCTGGACGCCGCGAGAGCGCTATACGCTCGTCCTCGCGCTCCGCAACGACATCGAGCTCTTGTGGATGAGCGGCGAATTGCGGCTTGAAAAGCCCACCGTTGCGCAGGAAGTCGCATGGGGACTGCACTTCTTCGGCGAAACGCTTTTCGAAGCCGTGCCGCAACTCATCGACAAGCTGCAGAGCGCGCTTGAGCGTTGTTATCCGGGCGAGCGATTCGACATGCCGCGCTTTTTCCAGTTCGGCTCGTGGATAGGCGGAGACCGCGACGGCAATCCATTCGTCGATGACAGCGTCACACGCGCCACCTTGCACGAGCACCGGGCTGCGTCTCTCAAGCGATACCGGCTACGTCTCGTCGAGTTGACGCAGATGCTCAGCATCACGTCCGAAGCGCTGCCCGTACCGGGCAGTTTCCAAGCAGCGTTGGCTCGCGCGCTGACGCGCAGCGGCGAACCCGGGCCGATCGCCTCGCGCAATCCTGGGGAGTTGTTCCGGCAATACCTGACCTGCATCCTGCGCCGCCTCGATGCGACGCTCGCCGACATCAATCAGGCGAGCCACGCTTCGCCGGTTCCGGGCGCATACGCGAGCGCGGATGATCTGGCGGCCGATCTGCTCGTGATCGAGCAGGCGCTACTCGCGACACAAAGCCAGCAGCTCGCACGGATGCTCGTGCGGCCGTTGCGTCATGAAGTCGAGACGTTTCGCTTCAGCACCGTGCAACTCGACCTGCGCCAGAACACGACGGTCGTCGGGGAAACGCTGCGCGCGCTGTGGCGCGCGACATGCGCGACCGCGGGCGAACCGCCCGCGAGCGACTCGCCCGAATGGAAAGCATGGCTGATCGGCGAACTGGGAAAGCCCTCGGAGAGCGAAGCGCAAAGGACCCGCCGTTTCGAATCGCTGCCGCCCGACGAAGCGCAGACACTGCAGATGTTCCGTACGGTGCTCGAAATGCGTCAACGGGTGGACCGTCATGCGTTCGGCGCGTTCATTCTGAGCATGACGCATCGAGCGAGCGACGTGCTCGGCGTCTATCTGCTGGCAAAGGAGGCCGGCCTCTTTTCCGACTCGCTCGGCACCGAGAGCTGCACGTTGCCCGTCGTGCCCCTGCTCGAAACCATCGACGACCTGCGGCGGGCACCCGAGATACTGCGCGAGTTGCTGGCCGTGCCGATGGTCCGTCGCAGCATACGCGCGCAAGGCGGCGTGCAGGAAGTCATGATCGGCTACTCCGATTCAAACAAGGATGGCGGCTTTCTCGCCAGCAACTGGGAACTGTCCAAGGCGCAAACGAAGCTCAAGCGGCTTGGCGACGAGCTTGGCGTCACGATCGCGTTTTTTCATGGACGCGGTGGATCGGTGAGCCGCGGCGGCGTTCCCGCTGGCCGCGCCATCGCCGCGCTACCCGCCGGGTCGGTCAATGGACGTTTTCGCGTCACCGAACAGGGTGAAGTGGTCTCGTTCAAATATGCGAATCGCGGCACGGCGCAGTATCACGTCGAATTGCTTGCATCGAGCGTGCTTGAACATACGCTGAAGTCCGAGCGGGAGGACGCATTGTTGCCCAAGGGCGAATTCGACGAGGCGATGGAAGCGCTCAGCGGCGCGTCGCGGGCAGCGTACGTGAAGTTCATCGAACAGCCTGGCATGCTTGCGTATTTCCAGGCCGCCAGTCCGCTCGAAGAACTGTCGATGCTCAACATGGGCTCGCGCCCTGCCCGCCGGTTTGGCGCAAAGAGCCTCGAGGATCTGCGTGCGATTCCGTGGGTGTTCGCATGGGCGCAGAACCGGCATGCGCTCACTGGCTGGTACGGCGTCGGCAGCGCGATACAGGGCTTTCTCGCGGTACGCCAGGAGCGCGGCGCCGAGCTGCTGCGGCGGATGTTCGACGAGTCACGGGTGTTCCGGCTCGTCATCGATGAAGTCGAGAAAACGCTGGCACAGGTGAACCTGGTTATCGCGCGCGAATACGCGAGCCTCGTGCAGGATGCCCACATCCGCGACACGATCTTTTCGCAAGTCGAAGCCGAATACCGGCTCACCGTGAAGATGGTGCAGGCCGTCACGGGTTCGGCCGGCCTGGGCACGCGCTTTCCGAAGTTCAGCGCCCGCCTGCAGCGGCGCGTGCCCGCCATCGACCTCATCAGCCGGCAACAAATCGAACTGCTGCGCCTCTACCGCACGGCGGCGACCGAACGGCAGCGCCGGGCCTATCAGGTGCCTCTGCTGCTTTCCATCAACTGCATTGCGTCAGGCTTCGGCGCGACGGGCTGAGCGCCCTTGCGCCGGTCCGCGCCGCGCCTATTGGACAACCCAGGAGATTTCACTATGAGTTTCACTGTCATCGAGCAGGCCAAAGCACGGTTGCACCGTTCCGAGTTAGCCGTCCCCGGTTCGAACACCGCGATGTTCGAAAAGGCCGCACGTTCGGCCGCGGACATCATCTTCCTCGACTGCGAAGATGCCGTCGCGCCGGACGACAAGGAGCACGCACGCAAGAACATCATCGAAGGACTCCACGACATCGACTGGGGAAACAAGACGATGATGGTCCGCATCAACGGACTCGACACGCATTACATGTATCGCGATGTCGTCGATATAGTCGAGGCATGCCCGCGCCTCGACATGATCCTGATCCCCAAAGTCGGCGTGGCCGCCGACGTGTACGCCGTCGACATGCTCGTCACGCAGATCGAAACGGCACGCAAGCGCACACGACGGATCGGCTTCGAGGTGCTGATCGAAACCGCGCTCGGCATGGCGAACGTCGAGAGCATCGCTCAGTCGAGCCGGCGGCTCGAAGCCATGTCGTTCGGCGTCGCAGACTATGCGGCCTCGACGCGCGCACGCACGACGGTGATCGGCGGCGTGAATCGCGATTACGGCGTGCTCGCGGACGAGAATGAGCGCGGCGAACGCGACTACTTCTGGGGCGATCAGTGGCATGCCGCACAAACGCGGATGATGGTCGCCTGCCGCGCGTACGGTCTGCGTCCCATCGACGGACCGTTCGGCGACTTCAGCGACCCCGATGGCTACATTGCGGCAGCCCGCCGCGCCGCCGTACTCGGCTTCGAAGGCAAATGGGCCATTCATCCGTCGCAGATCGAACACGCGAACCAGGTGTTCACGCCCGCCGAAGCGGAAGTGACGAAGGCGCGCCGCATCATGGACGCCATGGCGCAGGCCGCGAAGGAAGGCAAAGGCGCGGTATCGCTGGATGGCCGCCTGATCGATGCCGCCAGCATCCGGATGGCCGAGGCGCTGCTCACGACGGCCAGCGCGATCGGCAATGACAGCAGCCGTTAGCGATCCAGGGACGTGGGTGGCGGAAAACAAAAAGGGCGTCCGCAGGGCGCCCGAAACACACTGAATCAAGGAGAATACTTTGCCGCCTAACTTGCCGGCACCTGCCAGAACGGCTGCGGCGGGTGAAACGCACCCCCGTCCGCAAACCGTTCGGCGGAGCGCAGCGTGTTCTCGATCAGCATCGTGACCGTCATCGGACCCACGCCGCCCGGCACCGGCGTGATCCATGCCGCCCGCTCGCGCACGGGCTCGAAGTCCACATCGCCGACGATGCGCCCGTCCTGCATCCGGTTGATCCCGACGTCGATGACGATCGCACCCTCCTTGACCATTTCGGCCTTGATGAGCCCGGGCTTGCCCGCCGCAACGACGAGAATATCGGCGTGTATCGTGTGCTGTGCGAGGTCCCGCGTCTTCACGTGGCAAACGGTGACCGTCGCTTCCTTCTGCAGCAACATCAGCGCCATCGGCTTGCCGACGATATTGCTCGCGCCTACTACCACGACGTTTTTCCCCGCCACGTCGATGCCCGTCGTCTCGAGCAGAAGCTGGACCCCATACGGCGTGCAAGGCGGAAAGATCGAGTTGCCCACCACCAGCGCGCCGACGTTGTACAGATGAAAACCGTCGACGTCCTTGTCGACCACGATGCCTTCCAGAACGCGCCGCACGTTGATCTGCGGCGGCAACGGCAGTTGCACGAGAATGCCGTGCGTGCTGCGCTCGACGTTGAGGGCGGCAATCCGGTCGAGCAGTTCCGCCTCGCGGCAGTTCGCGGGAAAGCGATGCATGAACGAGCGTACACCGCAGTCCGCGCACGCCTTCACCTTGTTCGCCACGTACAGCTCGGACGCGGCGTTGTCGCCGACCAGCACCACCGCGAGACCGGGCACGACACCTCGCACGGACAAGGCCGCCACGCGCTCGCGAAAGCGCGTGCGCAGACGTCGCGCGAGGTGGCGGCCGTCGATCAGTTGCGCCGTCATCGTGCGCCGTTCACGCCGGGGATCCAGTTGGTCCCGGCAAGCGGCACACGGGCCATCGCCGCTGCTTCGACCGTGAGCGCCACGAGGTCCTCCAGCTCCAGGTGGTGCACGTTCTGCTTGCCGCAGGCTCGCGCGATCGTCGTCAGCTCCATGTTCAGCGTCTTCAGATAGTTCTTCAGGCGCTTCGCGCCGACATCGGGTTTCAGCCGCTCCTGCAACACGGCGTCCTGCGTCGTGATGCCCACGGGACACTTGCCCGTGTGGCAATGGTGGCAGAAACCAGGCGCCGTGCCGAGTCGCGCATAGTCGTCGAGCGCGTTGACATGGTGGCCGTCCTCGACGTACGAAGCGCTATTGCAGCCGAGCGACACCAGCACCCCCTGACCGATCGCGACTGCGTCGGCCCCCATCGCCAGTGCCTTCGCAATGTCGGCGCCGCTGCGGATGCCCCCGGAGATGATGAGCTGCACCTGCCCCTTCATGTTGAGGTCTTCGAGCGCGTCGACGGCTTGGCGCAGGGCAGCAAGCGTCGGAATGCCGACGTTTTCGATGAAGCAGGTTTGCGTGGCAGCCGTACCGCCCTGCATGCCGTCGACGACGATCACGTCCGCGCCGGCATGCACCGCAAGCTTGACGTCATTGAACGTGCGCGTCGCGCCAACCTTCACGTAGATCGGCTTCTCCCAGTCCGTCATTTCGCGCAGCTCGAGGATCTTGATCTGCAGATCGTCGGGGCCCGTCCAGTCCGGATGGCGCGATGCCGAGCGCTGGTCGATACCCTCGGGCAGCGTGCGCATCTTCGCGACACGCGGCGAGATCTTCTGGCCGAGCAGCATGCCGCCGCCACCCGGCTTCGCGCCTTGTCCGATCACGACCTCGATGGCGTCCGCCTTGCGCACGTCGTCGGGATTGAAGCCATAGCGCGACGGCAGGCACTGATAGACGAGCGTTTTCGACGACATCCGCTCTTCTTGTGTCATACCGCCGTCGCCGGTCGTCGTCGAGGTGCCCATCTCCGTGGCCGCGCGGCCGAGCGACTCCTTCACATTGGCCGACAGCGCACCGAAACTCATGCCCGCAACCGTGATGGGAATCGCGAGTTCGATCGGCTTTTTGGCGAAGCGTGTGCCGAGCACAGTCTTCGTCACGCACTTCTCGCGGTATCCCTCCAGCGGATAGCGCGACAGCGATGCTCCGAGAAACAGCAGGTCGTCGAAGTGCGGCACGCGCCGCTTCGCCCCCAGGCCACGGATCTCATACAGTCCGTGTGCCGCGGCGTTCTGGATATAGTCGATCGTCTTGCGGTCGAAGCCCCAGGACTCTTCAGTGGCGATGTGTTTCATGTGTACGGGCTTGATTTCCATGGCGGGGTCCCTGGTTCAATATTCCTGATTCGCGTCGGCATTCCAGTGGTACAGCGAGCGAGCCGATGCTACGCGTCTGAATTCCTTGGGGTCGAACTCGGCGAATGCTGGGCCAGCTGCGCGCAACAGCTGTGCAACGGCTTCCACGTCGGCGCCTTGCATCGGCTCTTCACGCGCATCCGCACCCAGCGACTTGACCTTGCCGCGCACGTAGATCACCGCCTCGTACAACGAGTCGCCCAGCGCATCACCCGCATCGCCGCAGATCACGATCCGGCCGGCCTGCGCCATGAACGCCGAAAAGCTTCCGACCGATCCCTTCACGACGATGTCCGCCCCTTTGAGCGAGATGCCGCAACGCAGGCCTGCATCGCCTTCGATGACGAGCAGACCGCCGTGCGCGGATGCACCCGCCGCATTGGAGGCGAAGCCCTTCACGTGCACGCGCCCGCTCATCATGTTCTCGGCCACACCCGTACTGGCGCTGCCCGAGATCGTCACTTTCGCTTCCTTGTTCATGCCGGCGGCGTAGTAGCCCGCGTGGCCGTCTATCTCCACCTCGATGGGCAAATCGAGTCCCACGGCGATGTTGTGCGCACCATCGGGATTGGAGATGAACACCTTGCGCGTGCCCGCTTGCGCGGCCTCGCGATGCAGGAAGCCATTCACGTGCGTCACCGACGCGGACGCCAGGTCGAAGTTCACACTGTCCATACGTACATCTCCTCTGGGGCCGGTTCGAAAACACGCGCGTGCTTGATGTCGGGAAGGTGCGCGAGCGAGCGGAACTCCGAAGCAATGGCGACGAAGTCGTCCGTCTCGGCCACGACGGCCGGCTTGCACGCGAACGGATCGCGGATCAGTGCGAGCTTGTCCGGCGTGCCCATCAGGAACGTGTAGAAACCGTCGAGCTGCTCGAAGCCCTTTTGCAAGGCGGTTTCGAGATCGTCGCCCTCACGCAGCCGGTATTCGAGAAAACGGCATGCCGCTTCCGTGTCGTTGTCCGTGTCGAAGCGAATGCCATGCGGTTCGAGCATGCGCCGCACGCCGTTGGGGTTCGACAGCGAGCCGTTGTGCACGAGGCAAAAGTCTTCGCCAGCCGTGAACGGGTGTGCCCGATCGGGCGTCACGGCGGACTCCGTCGCCATACGCGTATGGCCGACCAGATGCGTGCCCGTCAGCCCGCTGAATGCGTAGCGGTCTGCGACCATGCCGGGCGTGCCCGTGTCCTTGTACAGGTCGATCATGCGGCCGGTCGACAGCACATGCAGCCGGGGATGTGTTTCGCGGATCCAGTGCTTGACCGTCTCGGGATCGATGGCGACGCTCAGGATCGCGTGATTGTCCTTCGCATGCACCGATGCCTTCGCGCCGAGATGCTCGTTCAACTCATGCGCGAGCCCCTGCCAGTTGAAGTCGGCGCCCTCATCGGTGAGGCCCGAGTAGAGGCTGATCTTGCGCACGCCATCCGCAATGGGCTCCGTGAACACGGCCAACCCTGCCGAATCGGGCCCCCGCTCCGTCATGCCCAGCAACATCGGCACCATCAATTCTCCGAGCCGGCCCCGCAGCTCGGGCTTTTTAACAAGTAGTCCCACAATTCCGCACATCGTTTTCTCCTCGCGATCACATTCAAATCGACAAACTGTCCTGGTTTTGGTCAGAAAAATTCGAGGTACGTCTTCTGTTCCCAGTCCGACACATGGCGCATGTACTCGATCCATTCCATGTTCTTCAGACGCAGGAATTCCCCGCCCGCCGGCCCCAGCGCTTCGAGCATCACTTCATCGTGCTCTAGCGCATGCAACGCGGCCGAGAGGTTCTGCGGCAGGATGCTGATGCCGTGCTCATTGAGTTCCTGCGGGGACATTTCATAGAGATTGGCATTGCACGGCTTGCCTGGCTCCAGACGGTTCTCGACGCCATCGAGCCCGGCCGCGATCACGGCGGCAGTCGCGAGATATGCGTTGCAGGCGGCGTCGGGCAGGCGCAGTTCGATCCGGCCGCCCGGAATACGCACCATCGACGAACGATTGTTGTCGCCATAGCTCACGTAGGCGGGTGCCCATGTCGCGCCGGTCAAGGAACGGCCCACGACAAGACGCTTGTATGAATTGACCGTCGGGGCGCAGATCGCCGTGAGCGCCGCGGCATGCTTGAGAATGCCCGCCGTCCAGTGATACGCGAGCTTCGAAAGGCCAAGACCGTTCTCGTCGTGGTCGTCGGCGAAGAGGTTTTTCTTTCCGTCCGAAATCGACATGTGCATATGCATGCCGTTGCCGGGCCGGTTCGCGAAGGGCTTCGGCATGAACGAACAGATCAGGCCGAGTTCGTTGGCGATCTCCGCGGCCGCCATCTTGAAGAATACGTAGTGATCGCAGGACTTCAGGCAATCCGTGTACGTGTAGTTGATCTCGAACTGGCCGTTGGCGTCTTCGTGGTCGATCTGATAGACATCGATGCCTGCCTTGATGAGCGCATCCGTCAGGCGTTCGAGGAACTCGCGCGAGCGCGAGAGCCCCTTGTAGTCATAGCAGGGTTTGGGCAACGCGTCGGTGTGATCGCACGGCACGATCGCGCCGTCGGGGCCCTTGCGCAGCAGGGAGAACTCGGGCTCGAGGCCCGTGTTCAAAATCCAGCCCTGTTCTTCGAGACGCCGCACCTGCCTCTTGAGCGTCACGCGGCTTTCGAACGGCCAGGGTTCGCGCTTGACATGCCCATCGCACACGATGCGGGCGTAGCCCGGCTGCCATGGCACGAGTTGCAACGTGTCGATGTCGCCGACGGCCATGAAGTCAGGCCCCTGCGGATCGATACCGAGCCCCCATACTGCGAAGCCTGCGAAACCGGCGCCTGCCGTCAGAATGCTGTCCAGGTGAGCGGCGGGCACGGACTTCGTCTTCGCCACTCCGTGGATGTCGACGAACTGGGCGAGGATGTACTTTACCTCGTTCTCTGCTAGAAACTTGCGGGCGAATTCGGGGGTCATGTGAATGTCCTCAAACGTAATAAGTCCAGGGGTTTCGGAGAACGCTGGCCCGTGTTCGCGCCCGCGTCGACCACGTGCTCACTACCGGGGCGGCGACTGATCGATATCCGTAATCGCGGCGATCCCGACCGGGCCGCCGCCAAGCTCGGCAGCGATGCCCGAGAAGGTTTCCCACAGATACAGCCCGTACGTTCCGTCGGCCCAGATCCGGTAGTAAGGCCTGCCTGCCCGGGCGCCTGGCATGACGGTGACGGCGACTCCCGCCATCGAGGTCAGCACGACTGGCCGGGCCGCCAGATCGAGCGCGCCGAAGTTGACATTGCAGGTTTGCAGCAACAACTCGTGCACCGCTTCGCCGCACAGCACGAGCGCGACATCCTGATGCAACACGGGATACACGTGCACGGGCGTGTCGAGATGCGACATCCGCGCCGAGCTGCCTTGAATGAGCCCGTCTTCCATCAGATACTCGGCGAGGCCCAGCCGCAACACCACGCCACCGGCAGCGAGCGGCGCCCAGCTATTGGGCTGCGCCGGCACGGGAATGCCCTGTGCCTGTAGCCAGGCGGCCACGCCATTGCCCTTGAAGCCGGTGCGGGCAAGGTACGAAACGTCGGCAATCCCGAGCGTCTGCGCCCGTGCGCTGTCTACGTCATCGATCTGCTCGACGACGCGCATGTCGTCGCGCACGCTCCATCTCAGGCTCGCCGGCTTGCGTGCATCGCTGACCGGGCTCATTCGAAGTGGCGCGTTCATGCGGTCTCCTTTTTCGGCGAAGCGGTTTCGGTCGTGACGCTGTCCTTCTGACGTTCGTTCTCCGGGTCGTAGAACGGTGTGGAAACGACCGTTGCGGGAACCATCCGGCCATCCGTCAAACGGAAGCTGATGCGCGTGCCGGGCTCGGCCTGGTCCGGCCGCACGAACGCGAGACCGATCGTCTTTTTCAGGGTTGCGCTCCATGCGACGCTCGTCACGCGCCCCGCAATCTCGCCGCGATCGATCACGAGATGACACTCGCGCAGCTCCGTTTCGCGTTGACCCGCGTCCAAAGCAAAGCCGACGAGGCGCTGTTTGGCCGGCGCCCTGTCGATGATCTGCAGGCTGCGCTTGCCGACGAAAAACGGCTTGTCCATCTTCACGGCCCATTCCATGCCCGCGTCGCGCGGCGTCGTCAGACCATCGGTGTCCTGGCTGACGATCACGTGGCCCTTCTCCAGCCGCAACAGACGCTGAGCTTCGACACCGAATGCACGAATGGCGTGTTCCTTGCCGGCTTCGAGAAGCGTGCGCCAAAGCGCCGCGCCGTACTCGGCGGGAATGTGGATTTCGTAGCCCCATTCGCCGACGAAGCCGACCCGCATGAGCCGTGCTGGCACGCGATGCTGATCGAGCGCGATGCCCGTCACGCGCACACCGAGATACGGAAACGCGGCGGACGACAGATCGAGATCGACGAGCTTGGCCAGCACCGCACGCGACGCCGGACCGGCGAGATTGACCGCCGCGAACCCGCCCGTGACGTTGACGATGCCGCAATCGAGTTGCCAGATGGTGTTGAGCCGCGACAGCTCGCGATAGATGGCGGCAGCGCCTGAGGTCGTCGTCGTGAAGTAGAAGTGATCATCCGCGAGACGCGCGATCACCCCGTCGTCGATCACCACACCCGATTCGTCGCACATGACCGCATAGCGCGTCATGCCCGGCTTCAGGCCTGCGTACTTCGACACGTACACGCGTTCCAGAAACTCGGCGGCCTGCGGCCCGCGCACCTCGATCTTGCCGAGCGTGCCCACGTCGATGACGCCCACGCCATTGCGCACCGCGAGCGCCTCTTCCTCGATGCATGTCCCGCGCGCCTTGCCCGGGACCGCGTAGTACTCCGGCCGCTGCCAGACCCCTGCCGCCATCCAGACTGCATTGAGCGACTGATGCTGCGCGTGCAGCGGCGTGCGCCGCTCGGGATTGAAACCACGGCCGGCAAGATGCGACATCGGCACCGGATGGAAGAACGGCCGCGCCGTAGTAGTGCCGACTTCCTGCGGCTTCTTGCCGGTGAGCCGCGCAAGGATGCGCAGGCCGTTCATGTTCGAGTGCTTGCCCTGGCTCGGCCCCATGCCGTTGGTCGAGAAGCGCTTCAACAGTTCGATGTTGTCGAAACCCTCCTGAACCGCATTCGCGAAGTCCTTCAGTTGCAGGTCCTCGTCGAAATCCACGAAGTTCTTGCCGGAATCATGGCCCACGATCGGCCAGGGATGAGAAGGCGATTCCTGCTCCGCGAGACGCGACCGGGTCGCGCTCGCCGTCTTCACATCGCAGAAGCCGCTGTGCGCCGCCGCCTGAATGCCGGCGCGCGCGCCGTCCAGCAGCTTGCTCTCGAACGTATAGACGCCATTGACACGGCCGCACGCGAAGACACCGGGCGGCAACTGCTCCGGCACGAACTGCTCGACGTCATGGTCGAAGCGCATCTTCGTGTTGGCCTGGTACAGAAGGTTCGCGGCGGGCGCCCAGCCCACGCTCATGAGCAACGTGTCGCATTCGATCAGGCGCGTCGCGACCGTCGAGGCGCGCAAACCCTCTTCCGCCGAAAACGCGCCGACGCGTACGCCCGTCAACTGGCTGCCCTTGGCGTCCGGCACGGCCTCGACGACACAGCTCGACATCAGCACGTCGACACCCTTCGCTCTCAGAACGCGTTCGAGCTCCTGGCATTTGTGCGATGCGCGCAGGTCCACGACCGCAGCGACCGGGATGCCGCGAGCGAGCATGTCCAGCGCCGCGCGATAGCCATCGGCGTTGGCCGTGAGCACCACGGCCCGTTTCCCGGGCGCGACGCTGTAGCGATACGCGAGTCGCTGCGCCGCCGAAGCCAGCATCACACCAGGCAGGTCGTTGTTGCGAAACACTGCCGGCTGCTCGAATGCACCGCTCGCGACGATCACCGCTTTCGCACGCATCTTCGTAATGCGCGTCGGCTCCACGAGAGGCACCCACAGGTCGGCGTAATACGCCGCCGCGAGCGTTTCCGTCATCACGCGGATGCGCGGGTGTCCAAGCGCCGCCGTCTCCAGCTCGCGGGTCCGCTCGAATCGCTTCTCGTCGCCACCCAGTTGATAGCCGCCGCTGCCGCCGATGCGCGCGTTCTCGTCGACGATGACGACGTCGGCGCCCTGTTGAGCCGCAGCGAGCGCCGCCGAAAGACCCGACGGACCCGCGCCGATCACGAGGACGTCACAGAAGCCATAGCGTTTCGGTGTGCGAATATGCGGCGCGTTGAAGTCGACGGTACCAAGGCCCGTCATCGCGCGAAACATGCGTTCCCAACGCGGAAACCAGCGCTTGCTGTGGAACGCCTTGTAGTAGAAGCCGACGGGGAGGAACGCGGCGAGCTTGCCAATGACGCGCCCTCGATCCGCGTCCACGCCGCCGAACGTGTTGACCGAATGCCAGTTGCCCTGCGTCAGGGCCGTCACATCTGCGCGCACATTCAATCTCGCGCCGTCCTGAAGCATCACGTTGACATCGTGATTGGCGAGCGAAAGCACGCCGCGCGGCCGGTGGTATTTGAAGCTGCGGCCGAGCACGTGCACGCCGGATGCCCACAGTGCGCTCGTGATCGTATCGCCTGAAAGGCCGCTATAGTGCTTGCCTTCGTACGAGAAGCCGATGTGCGTATTGCGTGTGATCCATTCGCCGCGATGAGGTGTGAGACGCATTCAGGCCTCCGCGCCGGCAAGGTAAGTACGTAGCACGAGATCTTTCGCAGTATCGCGCTCGGCAATGAACCACGTGTTGCTCGAGGTGTGGCACCACCACTCCTGCTTCACGCCCGCAGCGCCGTTGCGGCAGAACACGTAGTCGGCCCATTGCGCATCGTCCGCGACCAGCGGATCTGGCATCGGCCGTATCTCGCCCCAGTACGTAAACTCCGACATCGGGCGCGCACCATTCACCGGACAGGTCATGATCTTCATCGTCATTCTCCAGGTCAGTGGCCAACGGATGCCGCACCCTTTTCGCCCGTCAGCGAGAAGCGGCGGAACCGGTCAAGCGAGAAACCCTCGATCAGCGGGTGGCTGGTGTCGTTCGCCACCGTGTACGACATCGTCTTGCCGCATACGGGTGTGGCCTTGAAACCCCAGGTGCCCCATCCCGCATCGAGGTAGAAGCCCTCTACGGGAGTCTTGCCCATGATTGGCGCAAAGTCAGGCGTCATGTCGGCCATCCCCGCCCATTGCCGCATCACCTTCGCCTGCGACAGGAACGGGAACATTTCGAGCATGTGGGCAGTGAGGCCTTCCACGAAATCCAGCGTGGAGCGGGTCGAATGCAGTTCGTACGGATCGAGCGACGCACCCATCACGAGTTCTCCGCGTGCCGACTGGCTGATGTAGACATGCAGGCTGCCGGACACGAGGATCGGATCGAGCCAGGGCTTGAGCGGCTCGCTCACCATCGCCTGAAGCGGGTGGATGAAGATGGGCGTGCGCACGCCTACCATGTCCGTCATGCGAGGGGTCGAGCCCGCGACGGCGCACAGCACCTTGTTCGTCGAGATGTAGCCGCGCGAGGTCTTCACCCCTTTGACCTTGCCCCCCACCACGTCGATGCCGAGCACCTCGGTTTGCTGATGAATCTCGACGCCTCGCTGATCCGCCCCGCGCCCGTAACCCCAAGCCACCGCATCATGCCGTGCAACGGCGCCTGGCGCGTGATACAGCGCTCCCATGATCGGCGCGACACCCCCGCATGAAATATCGATCATCGGTGCGGCTTTCTTGATTTCGTTCGGCCCGACGACTTCCGAATCCACCCCGTAGTGTTTGTTGACTTCCGCGCGCCAGCGCATCGTGCGCATCGCAGAATCCGTATGGGCAAGCGTGTAGTGACCGCGCGTCGAATAAAACAGGTTGAGGTCGAAGTCCTGGGAGAGGTCCTGCCAAAGTTTCACGGACTCGTCGTAGAACTTCACCCCTTCGGGCGTCAGATAGTTCGAGCGGATGATCGTGGTGTTACGCCCGGTATTACCTCCACCGATATACCCCTTTTCCAGCACTGCCACATTCGTAATGCCGTGCTCCTTCGCAAGGTAGTACGCCGACGCAAGACCGTGGCCTCCAGCGCCGATGATCACCACGTCATATGAACGACGCAACGTGTCGTGTCTGGTGAACATCCTCGGTTCGGGGTGTTTCTTCGAGAGAGCGAAGCGGACAAGACGCCATGGCATAACACACACTCCTTTGTGTTGCCCCCGCGAGGGGGCGGCTCTGCGACCTGGACAAACCAAAGATGACCGCGCAACTACCGCAGGACGATGGTCTTGTTGCCGTGGATCAGCACACGATCCTCGAGGTGATAGCGTAAGCCCCGCGCCAGTACGGCCTTTTCGATATCGCGGCCTAGCCTCACGAGATCGTCTGGCCGGTCTGAATGACGCACGCGAATCACGTCCTGCTCGATGATCGGCCCCTGGTCCAGTTCTTCCGTCACGTAGTGACAGGTGGCACCCGTGAGCTTCACGCCGCGCCCGTATGCCTGGTGATAAGGCTTGGCGCCCACGAAGCTCGGCAGGAACGAGTGATGGATGTTGATGATTCGCCCCGGATAGGCCGAGCACAGGGTCGGAGACAGAACCTGCATGTAGCGCGCGAGCACCATCGTGTCGGCGCGCGCATCGTCGAACAGGCGCTGGACTTCGTGGTACGCCTGTGCCTTGTTGTCGGGGGTGACGGGCACGTAGTGGAACGGAATGCCGTGCCACTCGACGAAGCTGCGCCACGTCTCGTGATTCGAGATCACGCACGGAATCTCGATGTCCAGCTCACCCGCCTTCCAGCGCGCGAGCAGATCGTAAAGACAGTGCTCGAGCTTCGATACGAGTATCACTACCCGCTTCTTGACCGAGTTGTCGGAGATCTTCCAGTCCATCGCATACTCGCGAGCGATGTTGGCAAAGCGCTCGCGAAACGCGTTGATGCCGAATGGCAGCGACTCCGCGGCAATCTCATGACGCATGAAAAAGCGCTTTTCGATCTCGTCCGCGTGATGAGTGGCCTCGATGATCCACGCGTGATGTTCGGCAAGGAACGTGCTTACAGCAGAGACGATCCCGATGCGGTCGGGACACGAGAGGGTCAGCGTGAAGCGGTGCATGGTGGAGGACATGGTGCGCATCGAACCGAAGTGGGGAGTCGTTGAGCACAACAGTAGCCAGATAAAACGCCACCGTCAACGTGAATCAACTTTTTTTCTCGTCAGGAAACACCCGTACGACTTTTCTACCCATGGAGGAGTATCGCGATGCATGTAATCCCAACGCTCAGAAAATCGCTCTCGTTTACCCCAAAAATGCTCTGCAATCCCCATCCGGAGGCCGAGGTGCATCTATGCTCGCGACACCTATCGGTCGAAAGCTTCCCTTTTGAATAGCGTGAATGCGAAAAGCGGGACGAATGCGCACCCCCCACCATCAGGTGCGGATTTGCGCGAGGCGTCGAACTTGTCGATGTGCGCTCGGTCGACGCAGCGCTCAATCGCTGTCAGTTCGACCGTGCGCTAGTTGATGCCGTAGCGCGCGAAAGGCAGTTGTCCCGCCAGCGCGCCAGTTTGTGGAAGTTCGTGATGCCAGAACGCAGGTGAAATGCTATTCACTCGCGTCGGGCGAGTGCCCGTACATGATGACGGTAATGAAGCGGATGGGCAATTTGATTAGGCGTTCGGGGCCATGCGCAACCGACCCTTGAAAGGTCAGTGCGTCGCCGGGCTGCAGCAGATAACTGCGATTACCATGGCGATATTCCATTTTTCCCTGCAGCATATAGATGAACTCGGTGCCGGGGTGTTCGAAAGTCGGAAATACCTCGGCTTCGTCGTCCAGCGTGATGAGGAATGGTTCGAACAGCTTGACGGGCCCCTGGTCATAGGCGAGCAGATGATACGTGTGACCTTTGGTGGTACCGCGCCGCACTACCTCCATTCCAGTACCCGACTTCACGTGCTGCGCATTCCCCTGGCGATGCTCGAAGTTCTTGAATAGCGTGGAAATCGATATGCCCAGTGCGCGCGCAAGGCTCACGATAGAGTCCAGGCTGGTCGACACCTGCCCGTTCTCGATCTTCGACACCATGCTGCGCGACAGACCGCTTTGCTCCGCGAGGTCGGCAATCGTCAGTCCCTGATTCGTCCGGTGCTCCTTGACGACCTTCCCAAGGAATGCCTCGATAGACCTCCCGTCGCCAGTCTCATCAGACTCACTGGCAAACAACTCGGAATCTTTTTCGCTTTTCATCGCTCGGCTCTACACGTGACTTATCGACGACCGGATGCGGAGACCCATGCGTAACGGCCCGCACTCGCATAGTACCAGCGGCTGGTGAAGGAAGGACGAGTTCTTTCCGTCTGGCTATCGACGTGCGATGTCAGCCGCGGGACAGACCCAACGCGAGGTCTATGGCCGGTTGCAAACTGGAACGGCCATTCGCGCGGAATATCGGCCGGCAAGTCGTCGGCCTTATGTAAAGCTCTCCATAAGGCAGACGTTCAAGCGATGGCTTTGGTCGGTCGGCTTGACGGCACATGCGCACCTCCGCAGTCGTAAGCGACGCGTCCGGACCGGTTAGTTAGTGCAAACCCGGCAGCGCGCCCGCCTCAGGCGCCGCCGCGAGTCCCATCCGTGCAAGGTGCGGGTCATTGCACGCTTGAGCGCGCGTGTTCATGAAGCGTCTCGCTCACCCAGCACGGCTCTGCAACGCGATCCGCCAGAATCAGCGCATTCATGGAGACTTTGCACCCGGCGCTGGCAAACGCTTCCAGTTGCGGAACGGTTGCTCGGGAAAGGGCTACCGGCTTGCCGCCAAGGATGTTCTCGAATCCTTCGCCGTAGACGTCCCAATGCGCCAATCCGCGCCGGCTCGTGCACTCGCGAAGCATGCGCGTGAGCTGCCGGGCGGAGTCATGCTCGCCTGCCCAGATCATGATGGGTATTGAACCGAGGGCGAGGCCGTAGACGATCGACAGGTCGTGCCCGATCGAAGCGACGAGTTCGGCACAGTCCCTTGCCAACCTGACAGCGCGCTCAGTCTCACCTTGCAGCCAGAGAATTCGCATGTACACCGTCATGCTCGCGATCCGGCCATCCATCTGCGCATCGTTCGCCTTTGCAAGATTTTCCCGCGTGGGGCCAGCTTCTAGGGCTATGACCCTCTCGATCAGCGTACGCGCTTTCGCCTGATCGCCGAGGTAATGGTATGCATAGGCGAGATTGCGGCCCGACATCTGATTGAGCGTCAAGTCTGCGGACCGATCCGCAAACGCCTGCATCGCCTCGGCCAGTGCGAGACCTTCCAGGTATCGACCTGTAACAAGCCGATGTGCAAATACACCCCACAGAATGCGGAATTCCAACGCCTCGTCACCCAGTCGTCGGCTCAACGCGTAGGCACGTTCAAAAGCGCGTGCCATTTCGATGGTTGGCCCACGCGTATGCCAGAGCGAGTGTCCGTAGGCCACCAGCAGTTCGGCGTGCCGCGTGCTGCCGGCCTGCTCGGAGCGCTCAACCGCTGCAATGGCATGCTCGGCCATGCTGAGGAACTCGTGCGGCAGCGACAGATGGAGCCAAAGCGGCGCCGTGGCGATAACGAGATCGATTTCGAGCTCCGGATCGCCTTCCTGATGGGAGGCCCACTCGAACGCCGCGCGGATATCGTCAATTCGCTTGCTGAGCTGGGCCAGCCATTGGGGTTGCGCCTTGCCGTCCCAGGCGGCGCCCAAGTCCGCGAAGGTCTCGCAGCAATGTATGGTATGGAGGCGCCTGGTCGCGTTCGCTTCGCCGGCTTCCAGCAATCGAAGGTGTGCGTATTGGCGCGTCGTATCGAGAAGCCGATAGGGGTTGTCGGCGTCACCGATATCACGTGCTACAAGCGACTTGCCGATAAGGCCGCTGATTGCGTCAAATACCGCCATTTCGTCAATCTGACCGCAGCGTGCCACCGCAACGGCTTCACGCATGCCAAACGAAGAGCGCATCACCGACAGCCGGCGCAGGACGTGCTGCTCACGCGGGTCCAACAGCTCGTAGCTCCAGTCAAACGTCGCTTTCAACGTCTGATGCCGCGGCAGTGCGGTTCGGCGCCCTTGTGTGAGCAGCGCAAAGCGGTCGTCCAGGCGCGCGGCGATCGCACGCACGTCCATGTGCGCGACGCGCGCCGCGGCAAATTCGATCGCCAAAGGAATTCCGTCCAGGCGTCGGCAAATGTCGGCCACGGCGCCGATGTTCGAAACCGTGAACTGAAAGGCGTCGTCGGCAGCCTTTGCGCGGTCGTGAAACAACGAGATGGCTGGATAGCTTCCGGCCGCCTCGATGCCGATCCGCGCACCGACGTCGGGAAACGGCAGGGCCGAAAGCCGATGCACCGACTCGCCATCCGCGCGCAACGGCTCCCGACTTGTTACCAGAAGGTGCACGCCTGACGCGCCTTGCAGCAATTGTTCCGCGACCTGGGCAACCGCCTCGACGACATGCTCACAATTGTCGAGCACCAGGAGTATTGGGGTGTCGCCCAGTGAGGCAATCAGGTCGGGGACTGGATTGCCGCTGAATACGGCGACGCCGAGCGTCGACGCCACGGTACTGGCGACGCTCGCCTTGTCGGAAACGGGGGCGAAGTTGACGAATAGTGCGCGGATACCGGTACGCCCGGAAAAGCGATGCGCGATAGCCACGGCGACCGTGGTTTTGCCGATGCCGCCGGGACCGGCGATGGTCAATAGCCTGCGCTCGGGAAGCTGATCGGTCAGGCCGTCAATGACATCCTCCCGGCCGATGACCCGGGCGAGGGTCACGGGCAACGCTCGCGCACTTTCATCGCGGGTACTGGTCGGCGCAGTCGGCGCGGGGGCGGTGACTCGCGGAGCCCTCGTGGAATGGACCGGCACCGCGAGCCGATAGCCGCGTCCATTGTCGTTCACGATGTACCGGCTTTCCGATTGTCCATCGCTCAGCGCTTTCCGAAGGGTGGAAACGTGCACACGAAGCGCGCCATCGTCGACCACGCTTTCTTTCCAGACCTGGTCGCGCAGTTGACGAGCCGAGACCAGTTCGCCACCGTGCTCGGCCAGCGCGATAAGAATATCGAGCGCACGACTGCCGATGCGGACTTCGTCACCATTTCTGGTGAGGACACGCTGCGGGAAATCGATGCGGAACGGGCCGAAAGTCAGGCTATACCGGGTAACCATCAAAGCACCATGCGGGTCAACGATACGATTATCCGTTGCGGTCAAAACAAGCTGTCCGGCAAATCCAATCCCTGCAAAGTCGGATACACGCGGGTGATTAGAATCGCTCTATCCCCGTGGCTTCGGTCGCGGACTGGCCTCCTGGATCGACGGCGCGATTCTACCCATTTATATCCTGGCGAAAAACTGCGGCTCGCGAGAAAGATATTTGAAAAAAGATCAAATATTGGCGGTCGGCGTGTCAGAATCTCGACCCTAAACCTGTTCAAAAACGACTCGATTTGGTTCCGAAAGCAAGTATGAAGAGTACGTTCGATGAGTTAGAGGCATTCGTTTCCGTGGTGGACACGGGATCCATCACGGCAGCCGCGAATCAGCTCAATCTAACCATTTCGGCAACGAGCCGAACGTTGGCGCGGCTCGAAGACAAGCTCGGGACGACGTTGTTGCGCCGGACGACACGCCGGCTGGAATTGACGGAAGAAGGACAAGCGTTTCTCCGCGACGCGAGGGCGATTATTTCGCTTCTGGAGAACGCGGAGGAGCAGATGGCAACCCGCCGCGAGCGACCGTCGGGGCGCTTGCGTGTCGACGCAGCAACGCCATTCATGCTGCACGTCATCGTGCCGAACGTGCCGGGTTATCGAACTCGCTATCCGCAAGTGGAACTGGAGCTCAATAGCAACGAAGGGATCATCGATCTGCTCGAGCATCGCACCGATGTTGCCATCCGGATCGGCCAGTTGAAGGACTCGACCCTGCACAGCAGACCGGTGGGCAGCAGCCGTATGCGCATTCTCGCGAGCCCGGAATACCTGGACGCGCATGGCCAGCCGAGGCGGGTGGAGGATCTAAGGAAACTTTCACTGCTGGGGTTCACTAAACCAGAAGGGTTGAATGTCTGGCCCATCCTCGGGCCCGACAATGAGCCTTACCGCATTTCGCCCGCCGTTCACTCCTCGAGTGGCGAGACGCTTCGGCAGTTGGCCCTTGCGGGTGCTGGCATTGTGTGTCTGTCCGACTTCATGACGGCGCGCGACCGTCGCGAAGGGGCGCTGGTGCAGATTCTGCCTCGCCAGACGCTGGATTTCCGGCAGCCGATCAACGCGGTGTACTACCGCAATACTGCGATTTCGTCGCGCATCGGGTCGTTCGTCGATTATCTGGTGGAGTCAGTGCGCGGTTCGGCATTCGAATGCTAATGAGGCCCGCGTGACCTTCAGGCGGTTAGCAGCCGCAATGGCTCGGTAATGGCCTGCGCAACCGGTAACCGCTCAAACGGATCGCGGTGAATATCGGCCAGATCGCGAACTGCCGCAGCGTGCGCCCGCTGTCACGGGCAGGTCGCGAAAGCCCGCTTCTTCAATGCGGGCGACTAGCTCGTTTACATCTGCGTCCAGCTTCCCGATTCCTGACTTCATTGCGATTTCCCAAATGCTCGCGTCGCTGACGGTTGCTGCTCTCTTCAGAACTATTCAGCGTCGCGACAAGAACTTTTAGGCTCCCTATCGCTAACATCCTCCCTCTAACTCAACTTGGTCGACGGGCGAGGCAAATATGATCGACGCAGGTAATACGGACGCAGGCCCAGTCGACGCTGAACCTCCATTTTCGTCCCTTGAGTATCGGCAGCACCAAATGTTTCCGCGTCTTTCTGATGCGGAGATCCGTAGTGCGAGCCGCTATGGCCGCCCCAAGGCGTTCAAGGCTGGCGATTCGATTTTCCGGACGGGGCGCGTTGCCGAAGGGCTATTCGTCTTGCTGCACGGGAGTGTCCGGATCTATTCGTGCGAACCGCAAGGACGTACCACGGTCGTGACAGACCATCATGACGGCCATTTCATGGCCGAAATGGCGCAACTCACCGGCAAACCGTCGCTGGTGGACGCGATTGCCATGACTGACTGCGAGACACTCGTCCTGAACTCGGAGCAGTTGCGGGCGCTGATCATCGCGGACGCCCAGTTGGGCGAGCACATCATGCGCGCGTTGATCCTGAGGCGTCTCGGGCTCATCGAGCAGGGGCTCGGTCCGATTATCGTCGGCAAGGGTGACGACGCGAGGGTGGTCCGCCTGCAAGGCTTTTTGCGGCGCAATGCCTATCCGGCTGCGGTGATCGATGCACACAAGGATTCGGACGCCGTGCAACTGCTTGCCGGCCTCACCTCGAAGGCTGAGGATTTTCCGCTTGTTTTCTGCCCGGACGGGTCGGTCCTAAGGGCGCCCGACGAAGTCGAACTCGCCACCCGGCTCGGCCTCGTGCCGACGTTCAGTGCGTCGCAGCGTTACGACATCGCAATCATCGGCGCGGGTCCGGCGGGCCTCGCGGCGGCCGTTTACGCAGCCTCGGAAGGCCTTTCGGTCGTCGTTTTCGATCGACGCGCGCCAGGTGGTCAGGCCGGTGCGAGCGCACGTATCGAGAACTATCTTGGCTTTCCGACTGGCATATCAGGGCAAGCCCTTGCAGCGCGCGCGTTTCAGCAGGCATTGAAATTTGGTGTTCACGTGGCCATTCCCACTGCGGTCGATCGGGTCGAGGGCGCGGCGGGCAACTTCATGCTCGCGCTTTCCGATCGACAGTGCGTTCGTGCGCGGACAGTCGTGGTCGCGAGCGGAGCGGTGTATCGAAAGCCTTCGGTGACGGGCTTTGAACGCTTCGAGGGCAGAGGGATCTACTATTGGGCGTCGCCCATCGAGGCGCGTCTCGTCAGCGGGAAAGACGTTGTGCTGATTGGTGGGGGTAATTCGGCTGGGCAGGCTGTCGTCTTTCTCGCCAACTTTGCCAAAAGCATCCGCGTTCTGATACGTGGACATGGTCTCGAAGCGACCATGTCTCGCTACCTGATAGACCGGCTCGGCGCTCTGCCAAACGTGTCGATTTGCGCAAAATGCACGCTCGAATCACTGGAAGCGAGCGACGGCGGTCTTGAGCGAATTCGCGTCTTTCATCACGACAAGGGCAGCGAGCTCATAGAGGCGCGGCATCTTTTCCTGTTCATCGGCGCGGATCCAAAAACGGACTGGTTGACATCGTTGGGCGTTCGGCTGGACGAGCGCGGCTTTGTCGAAACGGGATCGTCCGATGCGAGCGCAGGCACTCGGCGCCTCCCGCTCGAGACGAATGTGCCGGGGCTCTTCGCCATCGGCGACGTTCGTTCAGGCGCGCCGAAGCGGGTGGCCGCAGCGGTAGGAGACGGCGCAGCGGTTGTCACCCAGATTCATCAGTGGCTCAGCCGAGAACAGGCGCGCGTCAAGGCTGCTTGAGGCCGCAACGAGTGGCGTTACGCGGAAAACGCAGTCGCTTCCCAGCCCCTGCTCAATGTGCGCCACGCTCGGGCTGGGGTGTCCACTCATGCTCTTCGCCAGGCACTTTGCCGAAGGTCTGCGCAGCCCAGGCTTGCCTCGCAGCCACAATCTTCTCGCGCGAAGCGGACACGAAATTCCACTCGATTAAGCGTTCGCCCGGCAGGTGCGCGCCGCCGACGAGCATCACGCGCGCGCCATGCGCGCTGGCGAGTTCGGCCGTTGCACGCGGCTCCAGCACGGCCATCGTTGCAGGAGACAACGGCGTCCCATCGATGCTCAGATCTCCATCGACGAGATAGACGCCGCGCTCCTCGTGCTCGGCATCGAGTGCGAGGCGGCCGGCAGCCGCGAATTCGGCGTGGACGTAGAGCGTGGGTGAAAACACTTCGACCGGCGAGGTCTTGCCGAAAGCTGTGCCTGCGATCACGTGTACGGTGGCCCCGTCGCGCGTGAACGTCGGCAGCGTATTGGCCGGGTGATGAATGAACGCGGGCGCGACGTCTTCGTGTTCGAGCGGCAGCGCGACCCAGGTCTGAATGCCGTGGATGGCCTGAGCAATCGGCCGGTCCTCGAGCGGCGTGCGTTCTGAATGGACGATGCCGCGCCCGGCCGTCATCCAGTTCACGTCGCCGGGTACGATTTTCTGCCGGCAGCCGAGGCTGTCGTGATGCATGAACGAGCCTTCGAACAGGTACGTGACGGTCGCGAGGCCGATATGCGGATGCGGAAGCACATCCACGCCGTGGCCAGCGGGCAGCACTGCCGGGCCCATATGGTCGAAGAAAATGAATGGACCGATGAGGCGCGCGGCACGTGCGGGAAGCACGCGACGCACGATCAGGTTGCCGATGTCGCTTTCGCGCGGCGTGAGCAGAGCCTTGATCGTAGCGGGCATGATGAATACCTTTCGTTAAGGGCCGACGTGGACGCGAGCCGTTACGGTTCGAGCAGCCGCAACAGCCGCAGTTCCTCGAAATCAAGCTCGGATTCGATGCGATGCAGGACCGCGTCGTCCACCTTGCCGTCGCGGTGCAGGCCGAGCAAGGCCTCGCGCGACACGCCGACGAGTTCGAGTTCGACACGCAGGAAATGCGCACGGTGTTCGATTCGGTCCGCACCCGACTGGTATGCGCTTTCGTTCGCGGTGACGCGAATCCGGTATTCGGCGAGCAGCCGTTCGAAGGTCGCGCGTTCGATGCCGGACGAACGGTGGTCGATTTCCTCGAGCGCGGCCAGCGAGGCGCCGAACGTACGGGCGCGAGCCTCGTGCTCGGACATGGTGTGACAGGCCGTCGGGCGCAGTTTCAGCAGCCGGATCAGCGGCGCGAGACTGCCGCCCTGCACCACAAGCGTCGCGATGATCAGCAGAAATGTGCTGAAAACGATGAGGTCGCGGCCAGGGAAATTAGCGGGCAGCGCGATCGCGGCCGCCAGACTGACGACGCCGCGCATACCCGCCCAGCCGAGCACGACCGCTTCCTTGAAGGTCCACGGCTGGCGACCCGAGCGTTTCGTGCGCAACTGGTCGGGCAGCCAGATCGCAGCGAACACCCATGCGAGGCGCGCAACGATGGCTGCGGCAGTTGCCGGCAACGCGACACGCAGCCCGGCCGTCAACACGCCCGATTCGTGATTCACCCGTGACAGCAGCGCATGCAGTGTGAGGCCGATCAGGATGAACACCAGCGCCTCGAGCACGAACACGACCGCTTCCCAGGTCGCCTTGGCTTTTATGCGCATACCGGCGTCGAATACCCGATGCTGGCGGATGCCGAGCACGAGACCGCAAGTCACGACGGACAGCACACCCGATCCGCCGACGGCCTCGGCGATACCGTAGCTGGCCCACGCCATCACGAAGGTCACGACGATGCCGAGCATCGGATCGCGCAGACGCGGCAACACCCAACACATGGCCTGGCCGCACACGATACCGACCGCGACGCCGATCAGCGTAAGCGTGAAGAACAGCACGGTTCCGCTCGTGACGGTAATCGTCGCGGCTAGAGCTGCCGAGACCGCCATCTGATAGAGCAGCAGGCCCGACGCGTCGTTCACGAGGCTTTCGCCTTCCAGCACCGCCACGAGCCTGGCGGGCAGCGGGTGGCGCTGAAGGATCGCCTTGGCGGCGACCGCGTCGGGCGGCGAGACGATCGCACCGAGCGTGAAGCACGCCGCCCACGGCAGGTTCGGGTTGAAGGCATGCACGGCGACAGCGACCGCGACGGTGGTGAACGTCACGGCCCCGAGAACGAGCGAAACGATCGTGCCGATGCCGCGTTGAAATTCCTTCCACGCCGTATAGAACGAACTCGACATCAGCAGCGGCGGCAGCACGGCCGCGAGCAGCAGGTTCGGGTCCACGTCCGGTACGCGCCTGCCGGCGACCGCGATCACACAGCCGCCGAGCAGCAGAACGACGGCAGGCGGGATCGCGATGCGCTCCGCGAGCCAGGTCAGGGCGCCCGCGCCGCAGATCAACAGCAGCAGGTAATGAAAAAACTCGACGTTGTTCATCCGCTAGAGCCCCGGGGATGGCACATCGATCACACCGTGGACGATGCCGGCGAGAACACCGGCGAACAGCGAAAGGATGGACAGTCTCATGATGCGAGTCTTGGCTGGTGAGCGTGGCATGACAGGAGCAGGAACTACGCGAAAAGGTTCGCGGAAAGAGTATAGGTTTGTCTGGATCACCAAGAGTCGGATTGAGAACATTTAATCTCTGGCACATGCCGCATATCCGTTCGATCGAGCTTGGGGACGTGCGTAAGCGCGAAGACGGCGCCGAATCGTAGCGCAAAGCTTTTAGGTCTCTTTGGGCGCAAAAGGAATGACGGCTTCATTTCAGGACTTTTTAGTTTGCGCCAAGGACTTCGGCCGCTTGCGTTATTAGAGTGCCAGCCGGCATGTGGCGCTATTCAGCAAGTTCTCGCTGGTCGCCGCATCGCTGTCCAACTCAACACGCAAGGTCGTCGCCACGCCCGCGCGCGGCGATGCAACGACGGAGATCCAGCATGAACACGCAGCAAATCGATTCGACCAGACCTTCGGCATCGCGCCGCAGGCTGCTTTCGGCAGGTGCGGGCATGGCCGGCGCCGTGGCCGCCATGTCGAGCCTGTCCGCGAATGCAGCGGCGTCCGTGACGGGCGGCTCGGTGCATACGCACGGCACCTCGCATCATCACGGCGGCAACTACGTGAGCGCGAAGGACGGCACGCAAATCTTCTTCAAGGACTGGGGCACCGGCGTGCCGGTCGTCTTCTCGCACGGCTGGCCGCTCTCGGCTGACGCGTGGGACGCGCAGATGCTCTTCCTGGTGAACCAGGGCTACCGGGTGATCGCGCACGACCGTCGCGGCCATGGCCGCTCGGGCCAGCCGTCCGAGGGCAACGACATGAACACCTACGCCGACGATCTCGCCGCTGTGCTCGACGCGCTCGACGTGAAGGGCGCGATGCTCGTGGGCCATTCCACGGGCGGAGGCGAGGTCGCGCATTACATCGGCCGCCATGGCGAAAAGCGCGTGGCGAAGGCCGTGCTGATCGGCGCAGTGCCGCCGCAAATGGTCAAGTCCGCGAACAATCCGAACGGTCTGCCGATGTCGGTGTTCGACAACATCCGCGCCGGCGTGGCGGCGAACCGCTCGCAGTTCTATCTGGACCTAACCACACCGTTCTACGGCTTCAACCGCCCCGACGCAAAAGTCTCGCAGGGCCTCGTGCAGGACTTCTGGCGCCAGGGCATGGCCGGTTCGATCAAAGGCCAGTACGAGTGCATCAAGCAGTTCTCTGAAGTCGACTACACCGACGACCTCAAGAAGATCAGTGTGCCCACTCTGATTCTGCACGGCGACGACGACCAGATCGTGCCGATCGACGATTCGGCGAAGCTCTCGGCGAAGATCGTCAAGAACGCGACGCTCAAGGTCTACAAAGGCGCGCCGCACGGCATGTGCAGCACGCACGTCGATCAGGTCAATGCCGACCTGCTCGAGTTCCTCAAGTCCTGAGGCGCCACGACGAGATCTGCGTGACACGCTTGCGAGGCAACGCGCGTCCGTTCGGAACTCTTCGGCCTGTCACAAGGACCATCAGCCGCGCGCCGCCTAAGCTCGATGCCAATCGCGGCCACCATGCTCCGCTGTGCGGCGGGGCATGCGTGAGTTCGCCCCGCTGCGGTTCACGCGCGCACTGCCGCGCGCGACCCTGTCCGGCATACGCCGGCACGCGCACGGCTTGGCATGGCGCAGTAACGTGCCCGCGTCGGACCTGAACGGTTTGCTTGGGGCGCTCCCGGCTGTAGTCGCTTCGCGTTTTGAACGAACGCGAAACAGGCCTTTTGCGCCTGGCGCCCGGTTTTGAGTGGCTTCGAAAAGGGAATGAAATGGGTTTGAAACTGCAAGGCTCGCACCCGCATAGCCTCGAGATCACGCGTCTGGCTGCCGCCGTTCGCGCGAACGCTGACGATGCGCGTGTCTGGCGCTGGTACGCCGACCTCATGGAAGACGGGCGCGTGAGTTGCACGCGTACGCGCAAGGGATGGCTGATTACTGTAGACGGTCGCTGCACGGTGGAAGACGAGTCGTTCGATTGCGCCGTGCGTCGAGCGGAGCAGACATGGAGTGACATCGCGCAGTCTCAGGTCAAGCTGCTCCGCCGCGGCAAGACCACTGTGAAGACGATCGGTTCGAGTTTGCCGCAGCTTAGGTGAAGCGGCGAGGCTGGGTGCATGCCGCGTGCACGACGGGAGTCCGGGGCATCGTTGGGCATGTGAGTGCAGGTGGCGCTGGAATCAATCACACAGATCAAGAACAATCATGACAAGTAAAGCAACGTGTCCGTTCAATCACACCGCCGGCGGCGGTACGACCAACCGTGACTGGTGGCCGAAACAGCTGCGGCTCGACCTGCTGAGCCAGCATTCGCGCAAGTCCAATCCGCTCGACCCGGATTTCAACTACGCCGAAGCGTTCAGGAGCCTCGATCTCGCCGCGGTGAAGCAAGACCTCGCCGCGCTAATGACCGACTCGCAGGAATGGTGGCCCGCTGACTTCGGCCACTACGGTCCGCTTTTCGTTCGCATGGCGTGGCACAGCGCTGGCACGTACCGGGCGTTCGACGGACGCGGGGGCAGCGGCCGCGGGCAACAGCGTTTTGCGCCGCTCAACAGCTGGCCCGATAACGCGAGCCTCGACAAGGCGCGTCGCCTGCTGTGGCCGATCAAGCAGAAATATGGGCAGAAAATCTCCTGGGCCGACCTGCTGATTCTGACTGGTAACGTCGCGCTCGAAACGATGGGCTTCAAGACCTTTGGCTTCGCGGGTGGCCGCGAGGACACGTGGGAGCCGGATCAGGATGTCTACTGGGGCAACGAGAAGACGTGGCTCGGCGGCGATAAGCGCTACGGCACGGCGGCGGCCGACAACGGCCGCAACCTGGAATATCCGCTTGCCGCGGTGCAGATGGGTCTGATCTACGTGAATCCCGAGGGCCCGGATGGCAAGCCCGACCCGATTGCGGCCGCGCACGACATTCGCGAAACCTTCGCGCGCATGGCGATGAACGACGAAGAAACCGTCGCGCTGATCGCGGGCGGCCACACCTTCGGTAAAACGCACGGCGCGGGTCCGGTCAGCAACGTCGGGCCGGAGCCCGAATCGGCGGATCTCGAGAACTTGGGCCTCGGCTGGAAAAACAGCTTCGGCAGCGGCAAGGGCGCCGACACCATTACGAGTGGCCTCGAGGTCACCTGGACGAGCACGCCGACGCAGTGGAGCATGGGCTTCTTTTGCAATCTGTTCGGCTACGATTGGGAGTTGACGCAGAGCCCCGCTGGCGCGCATCAATGGGTCGCGAAAAACGCTGAAGAAACGATTCCTCACGCGCACGATGCTGCGAAGAAGATCAGGCCGACGATGCTCACCACCGACCTCGCGCTGCGCTTCGATCCGGCCTACGAGCAGATCTCGCGCCGCTTCATCGAGGACCCCGAGGCGTTCGCCGATGCCTTCGGGCGCGCGTGGTTCAAGCTCACGCACCGCGACATGGGTCCGCGAGCCCGCTACCTCGGCCCGGACGTGCCGGCCGAGGAACTGATCTGGCAAGACCCGATTCCGGCTCTCGATCATCCGCTCGTGAGCGAGAAAGACGTGGCGGTGCTCAAGCAGACGATTCTCGCTTCGGGGCTATCGGTCGCCGAACTGGTGCAGACAGCGTGGGCTTCGGCTTCGACTTTCCGCGGCTCCGACAAGCGCGGCGGCGCGAACGGCGCGCGCATCCGTCTCGCGCCGCAGAAGGACTGGCCCGCGAACGAACCCGCGCAACTCGCGCGGGTGCTCGGCACACTGGCGGACATTCAGGCCGGGTTCAACAGCGCGCAGTCGGACGGCAAGCAGATTTCGCTCGCCGACCTGATCGTGCTCGCGGGCGGCGCGGGCATCGAGGAGGCCGCGAAGCGAGCCGGGCACGCCGTTACGGTGCCGTTCTCGCCGGGCCGCACGGATGCGTCGGCGGAACAGACGGACATTGAATCGATCAACATGCTCGAACCGGCCGCCGACGGCTTCCGTAACTTCCTCAAGGGCGAGTTCCCCGTGTCCGCCGAGGCGCTGCTCGTCGACAAGGCTCAGCTGCTCACGCTGAGCGCGCCGGAGATGACTGCGTTGATTGGCGGCCTGCGCGTGCTCAACGTCCACACGGGCCGGGACGCGCACGGTGTCTTCACAGAGCGTCCCGAAACGCTCACCAACGACTTCTTTCGCAACCTCCTCGACATGAGCACCGAATGGCAGCCGGTCTCGGCGGCGAAGGACGTGTTCGAGGGCCGCGACCGCAACACCGGCAAGCTCAAGTGGACCGGCACGCGCGTCGACCTGATCTTCGGTGCGCACTCGGTGTTGCGCGCGCTGAGCGAGGTCTATGCGAGCGCGGACGGCGAACAGAAATTGGTGCGCGACTTCGTGGCCGCGTGGGTCAAGGTGACGAACCTCGACCGTTTCGAGCTCGCGTGAAGGCGGCAAGGGTCACGCGACGAACGACGTATGTCGTCAGCGCGTGACTTGAGGGATCGGGCGAGGTAACCCAGGGGTTCTCTCGGGCATTTGAGGCTGATGCCCGAGAGATGCCGATCAGAATGAGGATGACTGCGGGTCCTTTGCGGCTGCGTTGGAGCCGTGAGCACCCGGCAGCGAGCCGAACATGTGCTGGCTGCATTTCGCCTCGCGCCATGCGGCACCCAACCTGGAACCGGACAGTACCCTGCGCGCGAGCGGAAGTATCTGCTCACCGGCAAGCATGCCTAGCAGGCCCATCAGCGCAATGGTGGGTGGCGCCGGCGACTGCACGCCGATCACACCGTAGACGACCCCGGCAAGGATGCCGGCCAACATGGAAAAGATATACGGTTTCATAGTGCGAGTCTCATTAAAGACCTGTCCCATTACAGGATTTACCAGCGAATTCGTGAAAAGACTACCGGCTACTCTGCATTAAGAAAATCCCAATTAAGCGTTTTTAAGATTAATTAGTCGAACCTGAACAATCCGGAGAGCCTTTTGCAGCAAGGGTTTGAAGCGGAAAGTTGTTGATGCATTTGCAGGAACCTGGCAGATTATGGGTAGTTTCCTGCAAATTCTGTCGAGGTCTGGATG